>JAGRGH010000037.1 GCA_020445605.1 Chromatiales bacterium | reverse complement strand
GTCCACGGCCGCGGCTATGGCAACGGCTATGGCTACAACGCCCCGTACTACGGCTATGCCCCCTACGGCTACGCCCCGGTCGCTCCGGTCGCCCCCGTCGCCCCGCAGGCGCCGGTCGCGAAGTAAGCACCTCCGTTCTCCATCGGAGTACTTCAGGCGGGTCGGCCCCAGGCCGATCCGCCTTTTTTGTGCCTGGCGTTCCGGCATACCATGTCGGTTTACGCCGCCCGCCCCGACACCCGTGCCCGCGCTTTTCGTCCGCAACCTGACCGTGATCGATTCCGCGCGCCTGGACCCCGAAACGGGGCTCACGGGCGACAGCTGGATCGTCGACCTTCGACTCGACGGGCAACTCGACCCGGGCGGCATGCTGGTCGATTTCGGCGAGCTCAAGACGAAGCTCAAGCGCGAGATCGACTCTGCCCTGGATCACAAGCTGCTGGTGCCGCTGGCCGCGGCCGGCGTAGCCCACGCCTCGCGGGGCGGAGTCGCGGAGATTGCCCTGGAAACCACGCTCGGCAGGCTGCGTTATCGCGCACCGGACGAAGCGGTCCGCACCTTTGCAGCCACCGACATCAACGGAGCTGCGCTGGTGCGCGCAATCGAGACCATCGCCCGCGCACATCTGCCCGCAAGGGTCAGTGGCGTTCATGCCGAACTCCGTCATGAGCCTGCCGGCCCCCCGCTGTACCGCTACACCCACGGACTCAAACACCACACCGGCAACTGCCAGCGCATGGGGCACGGACATCGCGCCAGTGTCGCGATCAATGTCGACGGCGTCGCCAGCCCGGAACTACAGCAGACCTGGTGCAAACACCTGGATGGCTGCTTCATCGGCACCCGTGCACACCTTGTTTCGCCGGCAGGCGCCGCCATCTACCGGTTCGAGTACACCGCCGCGCAGGGGCGTTTCGAGCTGGAACTGCCGGCCGCCCGCTGTTACCTGATTGACGGCCAGTCGACCGTCGAGCACATCGCTGAACACATCGCGGAACGCGTCGCGCACGAACATCCCGGCCGGCACATACGCGTGACGGCATTCGAAGGCGTTGGCAAGGGTGCGATCGCAGAAACCTGACCCTGGATGACCATGGCTGAACTGACGCAGATCATCGAAACCTTCGAGTTCCTGGACGACTGGGACGACCGCTATGCCTACATCACGGAGCTTGGCGAACAACTGCCGGACATGCCGGCCGCGGAAATGGTCGATGCGAACCTGGTGCACGGGTGCATGAGCAAGGTCTGGGTCACGGCGCGTTTGAGCGAAACCGCGTCCGGCACCGTGGAGTTTCACGCGACCAGCGACACCTCCATCATCAAGGGGCTGGTCGCGATCCTGCTGTCGATCTTTGCCGACAAGACGCCGGAACAGGTACAGAACGCCGACGTCGACAAGCTGTTCAAACGGCTCGGCATTTTCGATCACCTGAGCCCGAACCGGCACTTCGGCGTCTATGCCATGGAGCAGAAGTTCAAGACGCTCGCTGAAGGACTTCAGTAAACGACACACCTCCCCCGCACGCCCAATCGAGCGCTCGCGACGTCGAGTGACATCGGCAATCCGGCGCTATACCTTCCGGCCAAGACGGCCCGCAGCCTGTTGGCTGGAACGGAAGGAACTCGCCACACATTGTCAAAATTCTTTACAAGGGCATGCAAGCCAAGTGACCCAGCTTCCGGCGCCTCAAGATAGGCCTCTGATTATTAAGGATGAAGACGTAACTGGCATAGAACATGCTTAGCTCCAGAAATCGTCTCGGATCAGCGGCACTGGTCGACATCCGCAAGACACCCATCAACAAGTACAGTCCAGGGGGCGTTAGATGCAATTCAATCGATTGGTGTTGGTCGCCGTTGTCGTGTTGGCGTTTGCGCGTTCCGGGCAAGCCTTGGTCGTAAGCGAGGGGCCAGATTTCGGTCCTGGCTTCGCAAGCGTGGGCACCCTTGACGAAGGGCTGAACTCAATTTCCGGATCGATAAACTGCAGCACTCCCTTTATTCCGGCGCCAACATTTGCATCGGCCACCCACCCTTGCACCGGGGATCTTGGAGACTCACTGGCCTTCACCGTTCCGTTCGGATTTGCGTTAACCCAATATCAACTGGACTTCATCATCGTACTACCTGATTTTTGGTCAAGTTCGGCAGCCAACGCAAATGGTGGGACAGGCTCGTTTTCACTGTTTTCCGTTTCTTCACCGACAAGCCTTCTGGTCAGTACTGACCCGGGAGACTATACGTTTTCGACAAACCACTTCTATCAGATCGTTGATGACATCTGTGAGCCTTTTTGCGGAGAAACGTCACAGCAGGTAACTTGGCAGCTGATCTTGACTACAGCTGCGGTAGAAAACCTGCCGGTTCCGGCCACTCTATTACTGCTTGGCGTCGGCCTGGCTGGAATCGGCTTTTCAAAGGGAACGAGGAGGCAGGCTCAGAGTCACGACGCTCGCAATGCGCGGCGCGCACGATGCTCCGCCTCTCAATAGAGGTGGGTTGACCACGCTTCAGGCTGGACCGAGATCGGCCTTCTTGCGCCGGTCCATACCAAAATCCTCGTTCTCCCTGTAGGCATGCAGGCTGTGCAGCACCGGCAACTCCGCCAGCCTGTCCAGCTTCAGGGTGGTCACCGTATCGTCACGAATCGAGAGAAAAAGCTCCTTGTTCGAAACGATCGAGATTCCATAGGACGGAATGATCTGTCGTATCTTGATTTGCCATTCCTCGCTCGCCAGTCTTTCCGCGAAGCACTTCTCTATAATCTCAAGGATGATCGGCACCAGGATGGAGGCGCCGGGCGAGGCACCAAGCAATGCGGCCAAAGTTCGGTCCGCGCTGTGGATGACCTCGGTGCCAAATTCGAGTCTGCCGCCTTTTTCCCGATCCCTTTTGATGATCTGCACGCGTTGCCCGGCAGTGGCAAACGCCCAGTCGGTATCGTGGGCAAGCGGGTAATACTGCCGCAGCGCCTCCATGCGAGAGCCGTGGGTCTGGCTGATTTCCCTGATCAGGTACCTGATCAGATCAAAGTTGTTCCGACCGACGTAGACCATCGGCATCAGGTTGTTGAACCGGATGGACTTGAAAAGATCCCAAGCCGATCCGTACTTGAGAAATCTCGTGGTAAAACCGGCAAAAGGCCCGAACAGCAGTGCCTTTTCGCCATCAATAAAACGCGTATCGAGATGAGGCACCGACATGGGCGGAGCGCCGGCAGCGGCCTTGCCGTACACCTTGGCCATGTGTTGTTCAACGATTTTCGGGTTCTTGCAGACCAACCACTGACCGCTAACCGGGAAGCCGCCATAACCCCTGGCTTCGGGAATGCCCGCCTTCTGCAACAGTGGAAGCGTGCCACCGCCTGCGCCGATGAATACAAAACCGGCATCGACGGTGCTGATCTCCGAGTTTGACTCGTGTCGAAGGGTCACCGTCCAACGTTTGTCCTTTCCCTGTTTCAGGTTGATCGCCGAGGTATTCAGCAGCAGATCAAACCCATCCAACGAGTTCAGGTGGCGAATCATTCCGCGACTCACCGCCGCGAAATTCACATCCGTGCCATGCGCAACTCGGGTAGCGGCCACTTTCTGATCCGGCTTGCGCCCTTTCATGATCAGCGGCATCCACTTGAGCAGCACTTCGGGATCTTCGCTGAACTCCATCGGCTCAAACATCGGGTGCTTTCTGAGCGACTGATGCCGCCTTCGAAGAAACTCCACGTTGGCCTCCCCCCACACGAAACTGACGTGTGGCACCGGATTGATGAAGTTTTCCGGAGCCGGCAAGGCGCCGAGCTTGACCAGATGTGACCAGTACTGAAGGCTGACCTCGTAACGGGCATTGATACCGAATGCCCGATGGATATCGATGCGGCCGTCTTCCTGCGCGGGGGTGTAGTTCAGCTCACAGTACGCGGCATGGCCGGTACCGGCGTTATTCCAGCCTGCGCTGCTTTCCTGCAACGGCGTACCGAGCCGCTCGACCATTGTGATCGTAATGGCGGGGTCCAGCTGCTTGAGCATGGACGCGAGAGTGGAGCTCATGGCCCCAGCACCGATCAGCAGGACATCCGTAGTCAGGTTCATGGGCAGCACCGGCGGGGAATTTTCATCGGACAAGCGCCAACGGTGCGCCACGCGCACCCTGCGGGAAAGATGAGCGCGGGGTCTAGGACATTGTATCCAGCGCCAGACGTGCGGCGCCGAGGATGCCGGCACGGTCGTCTGCGGTGGACGGTCGCACACGGATCGATCCGCGCTGCCCCGCGAGCAACTGTGCATCCAGCGCACACGGAAAGTTCGGCTCGAACTGGTCCCAGGCGGCGCTCAGTCCGCCGCCGATCACCAGGTTGCGTACATCGGTGATCTTGACGAGGTGCGCGCACGCGCTCGCGAGCATGCCGGCCGCGACCGCAAAGGCCTGTAGCGCCATGGATTCTCCGGCGCGGGCGCGCGCGGCGATCTCACTTGCGTCCAGATCGCCACCGCCGGACAACGCATAGCTGATGCGCAGACCGCTCGCCGACGCATATCGCTCCACGCAGCCGCGATTGCCACAGCCACACGAGCGCCCGCCAGGCTCGACGATGATGTGGCCGAACTCCATGGCCATGCCCGTGGTTCCACGCCAGGGGCGTCCGCCGAGCACCAACCCGCCGCCGATTCCCGTGCCCAGCCCGAGGTAGATCAGGTCCGGGCTCTGCGCGTCGAGCAGGTATTCGCCCCACGCAGCGGCGAGTGCATCGTTCTCGAGCCGAACCGGGCGGCTGGTTGCCGCCGACAGGGCGTCGGCGAGTTCCGCGTCGGTCACACCGGGCAAATTCGGCGCACCACGCAGCACACGGCCGTCGGCACTGACATAACCGGGCGCGCCCACTCCGATCGCGTGGATGCCCGGATGGCGCGCCAGAACGTCACGGGCGAATCCGGCGAGCGCGTCGGCCACCAGCTGTTTTGCCGACGTGGAATCAAGCTCGGCGCAGGCGGCGCCGAGACGCGGCGTCGCGCGAACCTCCTCGATGACTTCTAGACCGTCCACGACCCCGCCACGCAGCGTCGTGCCCCCCAGATCGATGCCCAGCGCAAGCGTCATGCGCGGCCGTGATCGCGTAGCCGGTCGCGCAGCCTGCTGGTCAGTCGGCCGTCGATCTGGCTCCAGTCGAAGCGCCACTCCCAGTTGCCCGTGGTCGTGCCCGGTGTGTTGAAACGGGCCTCGGTGCCGAGGCCGAGCAGATCCTGCATCGGAATCACTGCAAGGCGTGCCGGCGAGGCCAGCGCGGCGTCGATCATCGCCCAGGGCATCTCGGAATCATCCGCCATGCCAAGCACGCTGCGTACCCGTTCGCGCTGACCGGCTGCCAGCTTTGAATACCAGCCGACCGTCGTGTCGTTGTCATGCGTGCCGGTGTAGACGACGCAGTTTTCGACGTGGTTCGCCGGCAGATACGGATTCAGATCGTCACTGTCGAAGGCGAATTGCAGGATCTTCATACCCGGCAACTGGTGGCGTTCACGCAGGCGCTCGACATCGGGCGTGATGATGCCGAGGTCCTCGGCCACGAACGGCACCTCGCCAAGGCTGGCGTTGACTGCGTCGAGCAGCGCCGCCCCCGGCACCTCGACCCAGGTCCCGCCGGTCGCCACCGGATCGGCAGCGGGAATCTCCCAGCTCGCCGCGAGCCCGCGAAAATGATCGATCCGGATCAGGTCGAACTGCGCAAGCTGCACGGCCACGCGATCCAGCCACCAGCGGAAGCCATCGCGCGCGAGCGCGTCCCAGTCGTAGATCGGATTGCCCCAGCGCTGCCCGGTCGCGGAAAAATAATCCGGCGGCACCCCCGCCACCACGCGCGGACGTCCACGTTCAGGCCCGTCACGATGCAGCTTGAACCACTGCGGATGGGCCCAGACATCGGCGCTGTCATCGGCGACGAACAGCGGCAGATCGCCAAACAGGGACACGCTCGAAGCATGCGCGAGTGCGCGCAAGCGCGCAAAGTGCCCGAAGAACTCCGCCTGTTCGGATTTCAGTTGTTGTATCTGCACGGCGAGCGATTCGCGCGCCTGTGCCAGCGCGCCCGGCTCGCGTTCACGCAGTGGCTCCGGCCACTGCCACCACGGCGCACCGCCGAGGCGCTGTTTGAGCGTGGCAAACAGAACGTAATCGTCGAGCCAGACATCGGCGACCGGAATGTCCGAATGACTGGCCTGTGCGGCTGACTCGGCGGGCACGAGGCCGGCATGCCCCGCGAACGCAGAGGCGGATGAATATGGCGAGAGCCCGACCACCGGTGGCCCCAGCGGCAGCATCTGCCAGACGCCGAAGCCACACTCGCCGAGCCAGTCGATGAACCGCGTTGCGTCGCCGTCGAGACGCCCGGATGGCAGCGCAGTCGGATGCAGCAGCACGCCGGCACGGCGCTGCGTACCAATGCCGTTCACGCGGTCGCTTGTCCCGTTCGCATGACGCCTCCGGTCGCCGGCGTGCCGGTGCCGGTCGAGAGCACGGCATCGAGCGCCGCCGGCGGCTCGACCCCGATCAGCCGGTACAGCTCGCGCAGTTGCGCGCGATACAGGCGCTCGAAATCACTCACCGCTTCGCCCGGATTGTAGTCTCCGAGCCACCAGAACCAGTCCGAGCCCTCGCACACGCTGAGCTGCTGTTCGGCTGCCGCCAGCCGGTCGCCTTTCAGACCACTTTCGCAGGCCTCGTCGAAGGCCTTCTTGGCCGCGACCAGCAGATCCCAGCCGCGGTTCTTGTCGAACGCGCCGATCCAGGTCGCGAGCGTGCCATGCACCCAGCTGCCGGCCACCAGCGGTGTGGGCAGGGTTTCGGTCCTGAGGGTCTTCAGCGCGGAACTGAAGGTCGTCAGTTCCAGCGCCGGGTGTTCGCCGAGGCTCTTGTACAGGGCCGGCAGGAAATAGCGCGCGTTTTCCGGGTAGTACTCCCAGGCATTCTCGCCATCGAGAATGATCGACACCACGCGCCGGGATGGATCATTGCAATGCGCGGCAATGTCGGCCAGTGCGTGCGTGAGGTTGGCAACCGCATCGTCCGCATGCCAGCTCGCGTACTGAAAGCCGATGCGGTCGGAAAGCCCGTCGTCGCGAAAGAACATCGCCAGCGGAGTTTCATCCGGCTGCCACGGCCGATACAGCCAGCTCTTGCCGCGATACTTCGAGCGTGCATCCCCAAGTGTGTTCGTCAGCACGCTTTCGCCGGTCGCGGCCCAGCGGAAGCCGTATTCGCCGAGCAGACGCGCGGTACCGGAATCGATCGCGCCTTCCGAAGGCCAGCAGCCCTGCGGACGATGCCCGAAATACTGTTCGAACACCCCGATTCCATGTTCGATGTGTCGGCGTGCACGTGCCTCCCCACCGGGATATTCGCCTTCCGGCAACGGCGCGGTCGGCATGGACTCGCGCGCGGTTTCGAAATCCAGCAGCAACGGCACGATCGGATGCGCATAGGGCGTAACGGACAGCTCCACGCGCCCCGAATCAGCGAGCGCGCGATAGCGCGCGATGATGCCCGCGATCACCTCGTGAATCAGTTCCGCGAGTGCCCGACGCTGACCGACGGTGAATCCACGCGCGGTCTTCTCCAGCTCGCCGATCAGCGGATGTGCCCGGCGCACGCTCTCACCCATCCACGCGAGGTGATACCAGACCACGAGGTCATGGACGAACGCATCGCTGAGGTAGCAGGCGTTGGATGCAGGCGCTTCAAGATCGAGTGCCGCATGCGCCAGGGCAACGAGTTCGTGAAACGGCTTGAAACGACCGATCACGCGCTGTTCGTTCGCGCGCAACGCGGCTCGAATCAGGGCCGCGCGTGGCCGTGCGTCGGTGGGCAGTGCGTGCTCGCTGAGCGCCGCGAGCAGTGGATCGCCGACCGGCGCACCGCCGTCGAGCATCGCGCGCAGTTCGCGCGCGTAGGCCTCGATCTGTTCAAGCAGGACCGGTGCGAAGTTGACGACGGCGCGCGCGGCGGGTTCGGCCTCCAGATAGGCCGCCATGTCGCTGTAGTCCTTGATCGCGTGCAGATAGGTCCACGGCTGGCGCCAGCGACCCGCCGGGTCGCGATACACCGGCTGGTGCATGTGCCAGCACAGCACGACCTTCAGTCGTGCCGCGGCGCCTTCGCTACCGCGCATGGTGCAGTTCGACGCCGAGCATCTCCGGCGTCACGAGCACAACCCCGCCTTCTGAAACATGGAACCGGCGCCGGTCCTCGGCACGATCCTCGCCGATGACCGTGCCATCGGGGATGGAACAGCCCTTGTCGATGACCGCGCGCTGAATCCGGCAGTTCTGGCCGATGATGGCATCGGGCAGCACGACGGAATCCAGCACACGGCTGGAGGCCTCCACGCGCACATGCGAGAACAAGAGCGAGCGACGCAGATACGCGCCCGAGATGATGCACCCGCCGGAGACCATGGAATCCACGGCCATGCCTCGCCGGTTGTCGTCGTCGAAGATGAACTTCGCCGGCGGCAGCTGGGCCTGGTAGGTCCAGATCGGCCAGTCATCGTCATACAGGTTCAGCTCCGGCGTCACGCCAATCAGTTCCAGGTTCGCCTGCCAGAATGCATCCACCGTGCCAACGTCACGCCAGTAGGCGCGCGCGCCGGTGCTCGCATCGCGAAACGGAAACGCGAGCACGCGGTAACGATCGATCAGCCGCGGAATGACGTCCTTGCCGAAATCATGCGTGGAACGCGGCTCATCGGCGTCGCGGATCAGCTGTTCGTAGAGGAAGCGAGCATTGAAGACATAGATGCCCATCGATGCCAGCGCCTGGGTGGGGTCCCCCGGCATGGACGGTGGCTCCGCGGGCTTTTCCTGGAATGCGATGATCCGGTTGTCGGAATCCACCGACATCACGCCGAACTGGTTCGCCCGGTCGATCGGCACTTCGATGCAGCCGATCGTGAGATCCGCGCCCGACTCCACGTGCGCGGCGATCATCGGACCATAGTCCATCTTGTAGATGTGGTCACCAGCGAGGATCAGCACATAACCCGGCGCGTGCGAACGAATGATGTCCAGATTCTGATAGACCGCATCGGCCGTACCGGCATACCAGGACTGATTCAGGCGCTGTTGCGCAGGCAACAATTCAACGAATTCGCCGAATTCGCCACGTAAAAATGACCAGCCGTTGACGATATGGCCGATCAGCGAATGCGACTTGTACTGCGTCAGCACCGCGATTCGGCGGATGCCGGAGTTCATGCAGTTCGACAGCGGAAAATCGATGATGCGGAACTTGCCGCCGAATGGTACGGCTGGCTTCGCGCGCCAGCGCGTGAGCCCCGCCAGCCGGGTGCCCTGCCCGCCGGCAAGAATCAGCGCCAGCGTTTCACGTGTCAGACGGCTGACAAAACGCCGCCCGGTTTCCTGAACCATGGAGTGCTCGCGAGGGGTGGTGGTCGGGGATGCCGGAGAACGACGGTAAGTATACTATCGCCCCTCCCACGGCCAAGCCATGCACGGGCGTAACTCGCCGAGGCTTGACCTATCGCAATCCCCTGCGGGTACGAACCCGCGATGCTATCGAGCAATGGCCGCCAGCGAAGACGCACGACATCGCATTGTTGAAGCCCGCCACCACGACCCGTTCGAGGTGCTGGGCCGGCACCCGCACGGCGCGAATGTGACCGTACGCGTCCTGCTGCCGCACGCCAGCAGTGCACGGATCGGCGCGGACGGCCCCGAACTGGTGCAGGCCAAGCCCGCCGGACTGTTCGAGTGGACCGGCCCGGCCGGGTGTGTTCCCGAGCGCTACGAGATCGTCTGGCGCGACCACGACGGCGGCAAACACCGCCGCCATGATCCGTACTGCTTTCCGCCGCAGATCTCGGAATTCGATCTGCACCTGTTCGGCCAGGGCAAGCACTGGCATGCCTGGCGGTTCCTCGGCGCGCACGAGGCGACCGTCGACGGCTTCGCCGGCACCCGCTTCGCGGTGTGGTCGCCGAACGCCGAGCGCGTCAGCATCGTCGGCGACTTCAACCGCTGGGACGGCCGCTGCCACCCCATGCGTTCGCGCGGCGCCAGCGGCGTATTCGAGCTGTTCGTGCCGGGCGTCAGTGCCGGCACCCTGTACAAATTCGAGATCCGCACCCGCGACGGCGCGCTGCGGCTGAAGAGCGATCCCTACGGCCGCGCGTTCGAACTGCGCCCGGCCACGGCATCCGTGGTCACCGCCGAAGGGCGGTACGCATGGGCCGACCAGGACTGGATGGCCGGGCGCGCCGCGCGCGACTGGCGCCACGCGCCGATGTCGGTCTACGAGGTGCACCTGGGCTCATGGCAACGCGACGCCAACGGCCAGTTCCTGAACTACCTGGAACTCGCCGACCGGCTCGCCGGATACGTGGCGGACATGGGCTACACCCACGTCGAACTGCTGCCGGTCATGGAACACCCGTTCGACGCCTCCTGGGGCTACCAGACGACCGGCTACTACGCGCCGACCCGGCGCTTCGGCACGCCCGACGAGTTCCGCGCCTTCGTCGACCGCCTGCACCAGCACGGCATTGGCGTGCTGCTGGACTGGACGCCGGCGCATTTCCCGCGCGACGACTTTGCGCTCGCGCGCTTCGACGGCAGCGCGCTGTACGAACACGCCGACCCGCGCCGCGGTGAGCATCCCGACTGGGGCACGCTGATCTTCAACTACGGCCGCAACGAGGTGCGCAATTTCCTGCTCTCCAGCGCGCTGTACTGGCTCGACGAAATGCACATCGACGGCCTGCGCGTGGATGCGGTCGCCTCCATGCTGTATCTCGACTACTCGCGACGCGAGGGCGAATGGCTGCCGAACCCACACGGCGGACGCGAGAACCTCGACGCGATCGAGTTCATCCGGCAGCTCAACAGCGTTGCCCACGCCCAGCATCCGGGCGCGGTGATCGTCGCCGAAGAATCCACGGCCTGGGCGCAGGTCTCGCGTCCGGTCGATCACGGTGGGCTCGGCTTCTCCATGAAATGGAACATGGGCTGGATGCACGACACGCTCGATTACCTCGAGCGCGATCCCGTGCACCGTCCCTGGCATCACCACCGGCTGACCTTCGGCATGCTCTACAGCTGGACGGAAAACTTCGTGCTGCCGCTCTCGCACGATGAAGTCGTGCACGGCAAACGTTCCATGCTGGACAAGATGCCGGGCGACACCTGGCAACGGTTCGCGAACCTGCGCCTGCTCTACACCTATCAGTGGGCGTATCCGGGCAAGAAGCTGCTGTTCATGGGCAGCGATTTCGCGCACGGGCTGGAATGGAATTCCGAAACCGCGCTGGAGTGGCACCTGCTCGAACGCGGGCCGCATCGCGGCGTGCAGTCACTGGTGCGCGATCTCAACCACCTGTACCGCGACCTGACCGCACTGCACGCGCACGACTTCGAGGCCCAGGGCTTCGAGTGGCTGGAGTGCGACGACGCGCGCCAGTCGGTGCTGAGCTTCCTGCGTCGTGCCGGCGATTCGCTGTGCATCGTCGTGCTGAATTTCACGCCGGTGCCGAGAAACGACTACGCGCTCGGCGTGCCGCGTGCCGGGCGCTACCGTGTCGCGCTGAACAGCGACGCCGCCTGTTACGGCGGCAGCGAATACCCGGCCGGCGTGGAATTCATCGCCGGTGAACACGCCGAGATGCACCGGCCGTTCAGCATCCGGCTGAACCTGCCACCGCTCGGCGGGCTGATCCTGGTGCAGGACTGACCGACCCGGCCGACGTGCGCATCCTGTTCGTCGCCTCCGAGGTGCAGCCGCTGGTCAAGACCGGCGGTCTCGCCGATGTCGCCGGCGCCCTGCCGGCGGCGCTGGTCGAAACCGGCCACGACTGCCGCATCCTGCTGCCAGCGTATCCGGCGGTCACAAAGGCCCTCGGGCGCGCACGCGCGACCGCGACGCTGCAAACCCGCGTCGGGCCGGTGGAGATCGGCGAATACCGCATGCCGGATACGAAAGTCCCGGTGTACACGCTGATCGCACCCGCCCTGTACGAGCGACCGGGTGGTCCGTACCTGAACGAGCAGGGTCAGGAGCACGCCGACAGCGCGATCCGGTTCGGCCTGCTCTCGGAAGTCGCGACCATGCTCTGCGTGGGCGGGTTGCCCGGCGACTGGCGGCCGCAGATCCTGCATCTGAACGACTGGCAGACCGGCCCCGCCGCGCTATGGCTGCGGCTGAAACCCGTCGCCGGGGTGCGCTCGGTGTTCTCCATCCACAACATCGGCTACCAGGGCAATTTCGCACCGCAAAGTGTCGACACGCTCGGGCTGCCGTGGTCGGTCTACACACCGGATGGCGCGGAGTTCTACGGGCATTTCTCGTTCCTGAAGGCCGGCATCGTCTACAGCGACGCGATCACGACCGTGAGCCCGACCTATGCCGAAGAGATCCAGACCGCTGACTTTGGATTTGGCATGGACGGAATGCTGCGCAAGCGCGCGGACGCGCTGACCGGCATCGTCAACGGCATCGACACGCGCGTGTGGGATCCTGCTGGCGATCCGCACGTCGTGCGCAAATACAGCGCCGCGCGGCTCGGCTACAAACAGCGCAACAAGGAACTGCTGCAACAGGCGCTCGGCCTGCGTCCGTATCTGGAGGCGCCGCTGTTCGGCGTGGTCAGCCGGCTCGCCTACCAGAAAGGCATCGATCTGCTCGTGCAGACCCTGCCCGCGCTGATCGAGCAGGGCGCACAGCTCGCCGTGCTCGGCAGTGGCGATCCCGAACTCGAACAGACCCTGTCATCGCTCGCCACGCGCTTTCCGGACGCGGTGGCCGTGCGCCTAGGTTACGACGAACAGCTCGCGCATCGCATTGAGGCGGGCGCGGACGCCTTCGTCATGCCCTCGCGCTACGAACCCTGCGGGCTGAACCAGATGTACTCCATGCGCTACGGCACGCTGCCGATCGTGCGCGCCACGGGCGGGCTTGCGGACACCGTGACCGGCCTCGACGTCAAGCGTTCGAACCTGGAAACCGCCACCGGCTTTTCATTCGGCGAGGCCACGCAGAAAGACCTGGCCGGCGCGCTCCGACAGGCCATCGCCGTCTGGCGCGAACCGTCCGTCTGGCGCCAGATGCAGCGCAACGCCATGCAGCGCGACTTCAGCTGGCGGGCCAGCGCCCAGCGCTATTCGGCCCTGTACCAAGACCTCCTGCAACGTCCCTGAGCCGCCGTGCCCGGGTAATAACCGGGACGTGACATGTACCGGCCGGCGTGCCATATTTCTGCAACGCCCGACGCCGGCCGCACAACTGGCCGCCACCGCGCACGAGGCCGGCCGTCATCCACAACCGTCTGGGGCCACATGCGATGAACCAGGACGACAAAGACATCCAGTCCTTCTTCGAAGGCTGGCAGCTCTACCAGCAGGTCATTGCCGGCAACTACATGCTGCACAACGAGATCACCGACCAGATGCGTCGGGCGCTCGGCGGCCTGCTGCATGTGGACATGAACGTGCTCGAGGTCGGCTGTGGCGATGCCTACGTGCTGAGCCAGGCGCTCGAAGGCAACGAGATCGCGCACTATCGCGGGATCGATCTGTCCGCGCCGGCGCTGGAGTTCGCCCGCAAGAACCTGGACGGCCGCGTGCGTGACATCCAGCTACACGCCGACACCATGCAGCGGTCGGCCGACTACGCCGACCGGCCGTACCACCTGATCGTCGCCGGCTATTCCATGCATCATCTGGAAAACGACGAGAAACGCGAACTGCTCGCGTGGATGCACGACCAGCTGACCGACGACGGTGAGATCTTCGTCTATGACGTGTTCCGTCGCGACGACGAGACCCGCGAACAGTTTCTCGAACGCAGCGTGCGCTGCTTTCGCGATCAGTGGGCCGATCTGAGCGAGGACCAGTTGAGCCGCGTCAGCGCCCACGTGCTGAATCAGGATCACCCGGAATCCATCCCGAGCTGGGAGGCCATCGCCGCGCGCGCCGGGTTTGCCGACTGCATGTGGACCTTCCGCGACCCCTACGATCTATATGCCGTCGTGCGCATGCGCTAACAGGTTGTTGAAAACGGCCCATCCATGGCCTTTTCAACATCGCAACCGAAAAGCGCGGTTTTCGGTTGCTCACGAAAATCAAACACTTGTGTGTTCGATTTTCGGGCGAGACGTCCCTGTCGCGCGATATCAGGCCGTTGAAATCAGAATTTCAACCGCCTGCCAACGACCTGTCCCGGCAAAGACTGAACGATTCAAAGCTTCCCGCGAGCGTATCCGTACGCATCAAAATCGACCTTATACAATTCGTATACCGCATCCAGCAATTGCGGATCGTAAAACCGGCTGTAATCCGGAAAGCCAGCGCCCGTCTCAACGAGCGATTTGAAGGGCAGGTCGAACGCCGCCACCTGTTCCCCGCACTTCTTCTTGGTGTGATGTCGACTGCTCAGCAACGATTCGTTCCAGTCCAGGCCGCGTCCATCGGCTGCTTTGATCTGACTGAGCCGTTCCAGAATATTTTCCACCCGGACTATGTGGTCGAAGTGAAACGCGACACCTTCGAGCCGTAGTTTCTGGTAATCGTGGTGGACGTTCGAACGATGCAGGTCCTCCATGGTGAGAAAGCGGACGAAGTCCCGAAACGACGCATCCCGGAAATCCCCCAGACGGAGCGACCTTTCGATTTCCGCGCCCACGTACCCGTACCTCATCGCATGGATGTAGCTGCTTACCGCACGGTGGAATGGATTCCGAACAAACTTGATTTTCAGGAATGACCTGGACACCAGGTGGACATAGCGGACCGGGTTTTTCTCACAGTAAACCTCCCTGTAATCATGGATCCAGTCCGATTGATCCCGGGCTTCGTCCAGCTTTCCGATCGTATGAAAGAACAGCTTGCTGGCGACCGTACAGGCCGCCTTGGGCGTGAAACCGACAACCAGACGTTTCTCCGCGGATACGATGAGACGGTCTTGCCTGATCGGCGCACCAGTCAGCCCATACCTCCGTATTCTGGCCAGTTTTCTGAGAATGCCCATCGCTCGCCGACCGGAAGGATGCGAATCACGTGCCGCACAGCATACGTGCCGACCGCGCAATCCGGAAACCGCGCAGGGAATTCCGTTCCTGCCTGTGGCATCTTGTTTCGACGCAAACCGCCACGACCGCAGCACTGAAGCGCCGCATAGCGCAACCGGTGAGTCGGCCGAACGCCGGAACCCTATGCGACGGCAGCCCTTCTGGTCCGACCTGCGCCGGGGCCCGGACGGATGACCCCGCGTCTTGAAAGATAGATCCTTTCCCCTTGCCTCCACTCCGAGTCGAATCCGTTGGTACCGTTGTAGAAACTTCGATTACAGCCGGGTTTCAACCGCTCGTGCAGTTCAACAATGATTGACTCGACGCTTTCAATCCAGGACGAAGAACCGGCGAACACCTCCCGCTCGGCGCCCTCGATATCCATTTTGAGGATATCGATCCTGTCCAGGCCAAAGTCGCGCATCACCCGGTCCACCGTCATGGCCGCCACCGGATGACAAACCTGATTGACGCTCCTCTGGGCAGCTTCATCATCGCTCGTCATGTACCCCCATTTGCCATATCCCGGGTCAACCAGGCTGATCTCGCCATTGGAGTTCCACAATGCCGCCTGAACGGGAACCACATTCGGATAAGGCGAGACGTTGCGTTCCAGCAATCTGAAATTGCTGTCTTCCGGCTCGATCGCGATGATCTTTGCAAGTGGAAACCTGTTTGCAAAACAGGTCGACGCGAGCCCGATGTTTGCGCCTGCATCCACGATCACCTTCGGCGGGGACCCGGCAAGAAAGTCGTACTCCTGGCGGACAAAAATCTGCTCGAAGGTCGGCAGGTCACTGGTTCGCAGTCGGAGAAAAAACGGCGCCTTGACCCCGCGCTTTCTGACCTCGATGAGATGATCCGAACCGCCGAGCTTCAATTTGGTGGCCGACCACACGCCGGGGATTCCAAACCTTGAATAGTAGTAGCGGATGGTCGCGAGCATTGGTTACCTGCCTTGTTTTCGGGCTCGTCCAACAGCCAGCGACACGAACCTGCTTCCCAACCTCGGCCATCCGCGCACGGCAGTCTCCGGGTTGGTTGTGTCACAAAAGCGGCCGCTTGCTCAGTTCAGTGCCGCGGCCATCCGGCGGCGGAACTGGGCGGCGAGTTCATGTTGCGGGCCGAGAATCTCGAACACGGCGAGCATGCCTTCACGCGCGGCGCCATCGCGAAAGCCGCGATCGTTGCGCAGCACGCTGAGCAGGTCTTCGAGGGCTTCCGGGTATTCGCCGCGCACCACCGATTGCGCCGCGCGGCGGTACAGCGCCTCGCTGTCGTTCGGATCGGCCGCAAGCATTGCCGCGATGTCCGCATCGCCGCCGGTGCCGGCGGCGCGCGCGAACATCAGCGTCGCACGCAGTCGGCGCGCGGGTTCGGTCTCGGCAATCTGTAGCGGCAATGCATCCAGTCGTTCCTGCGCGGCATCCAGGTCGCCCTGCTGGGCCAGCGCTTCGGCGAGTTCGACCTGGATTTCGCCGTTGTCCGGGTCCAGCGACAGGGCCTCGGTCAGATACTGCACGGCGTGTTCTGCGTTGCCGGCGGCGAGCGCGGAGCGCGCCTCGTGGCGCAGCGGATCGCCCGGTCGCGCCAGATGACGCTCGACCATGGCACGCACGACGGATTCCGGCTGCGCGCCGGTGAACTCCTCGACGACCTTGCCGTCCTTGTAGAGCCGCACGGTCGGCAGGCCGCGCACGCGGTGCGTGCCGGCGAGGCGCTGTTCCTTGTCGGTATCGACCTTCGCGAGTACGACCTGGCCGGCGTGCGAGTCCACGACTGCCTGGAGCACTGGCATGAGCATGCGGCAGGGCGCACACCAGTCGGCCCAGAAGTCCACGAGCACGGGCACTTCGTGCGATCGGGCGATCACCTCGGCGTCGAACGTGGCTTCGGTGACTTCGTAAATATGCGGCGAGTTGGCCATGTTGGGGTCCAAGGGAAAATTAGCAAACGCTGAAATATGCCGATCCGGACGCCGCGATTCAAGGGAACTTCGGCCTGCTCATGGCTCACAAACGCGGAAACCCGGGCGCCGCTCGGCGGTTTCATATAATTGTTTCCCCTCCTCTGCATCCTGGAGACTGAAATGTTGCCCGTTCGCCTCGTTGTTGCCGTATTGGCCGTCGGCCTGACCACGCCGCTGCTGGCATCGGACCCGGAACAGGTCATCGGCTACCGCAAATCCATCATGCGCGCGATCGGTGGCCACACCGGCGCACTGAAGTCGATCGAGAAGGGCCGCGTGGATTTCACCGCGAGCCGCGCCCACCACGCCCGCGCGATGGTGGAACTCACCGGCGAACTGGACCAGATCTTTCCGGAAGGCAGCGATTTCGGCGAAACCGACGCGCTGGAGGCGATCTGGGCCAAGCCCGACGCGTTCGCAAAGGTCGTGAAACAGTCGCAGGACGCCGCGCTGGCCTACGAGCGCGCACTCGCCGGCGGCGATACCGCCAAGGCCTTCAACGATCTGGAATCGACCTGCAAGGACTGTCACAAGGACTTCCGCAAGAAAACGGAGCGCTGAGCCATTCGCGCCCGGCGACTCGTCGTCGCGATCGGCCTGGTCGGCGCGATCGCGGCGTTTTTCTACTGGCCTCGCGGCGGCTCGGCCCCGGCGCTGGAAGGCGGCGACGCCGTGCGCGGCGAATATGTCTTCGCCGCCGCCGGCTGCGCGGGCTGTCACAGCGCGAAGGATCAGCCACCGCTGGCCGGTGGCCGGGCGCTGGAGACCGGTTTCGGCATTTTCTATGCGCCGAACATCACGCCCGACCCCGAGACTGGCATCGGCCGCTGGAGCGGCGCCGATCTGTATCGCGCGCTTCGCCAGGGGCTGCGCCCGGACGGCCGGCCGTACTATCCGAGCCTGCCGTATCTGCGCTACACGGGGATGAGCGACGCGGACCTCGCCGATCTGTGGGCCTACCTGCGCTCGCTCGAGCCCGTGCGGCAGGCGAACCGCGCGCACGAACTCGACTGGCCGTTTGGCTGGCGTCCAGGACTGAACCTGTGGCGTGCGAGGGTGTTTCGCGAGCGCCGCTGGCGACCGGACCCGGCGCGCACGGACGCCTACAACCGTGGCTCGTACCTCGTGGAAGTGCTTGGCCACTGCGACGAGTGCCACACCCCGCGCGGCCTGTTCGGAGAGCCCGATGTGTTCCGTCGCCTGGCCGGCACGGCACAGGGGCCATCCGGCGAGAAGGTGCCGAACATCACCCCGGACCGCGAGACCGGCATCGGCAAATGGAGCCGCACGGACCTGCTCGACCTGCTCGAATCCGGCGCGCTGCCCAACGGTGACTACGTCGGCGACACCATGGCCGAGGTCGTCGACCGCTCGACCTCGAAGCTGACCGCGTTCGACCGCGGCGCCATCGCGACCTGGCTGCTCGAACAGGCGCCGGTGGCACATGCGCTCGGTGACGCCAGGCCCCCGGCGCTATGATGCGCCCCCGCCCATGACCGCCTCTAGCCAAAACCCGCCGCCGTGCGCCGAAACGCGCCGAATCAGCCGCGCCGTGCGCATCGGCACGGTCGTGGTCGGCGGCGGCGCGCCGGTTGTGGTGCAGTCGATGACCAACACGGACACGGCCGACGTCGCCGCCACGGCGCGGCAGGTCGCCGAACTCGCGCGCGCCGGCTCGGAACTCGTGCGCATCACCGTCAACAACGATCAGGCCGCCGACGCGGTGCCGCGCATCCGCGACCGGCTGCTTGCCGAGGGCCTGGACCCGCCGCTGGTCGGCGACTTCCACTACAACGGCCACAAGCTGCTGGCGGCGCACCCGGGCTGCGCCGAGGCGCTGGCGAAATATCGCATCAACCCCGGCAATGTCGGCCGCGGCGCGAAGCGTGACGAACAGTTCGCCGCGATGATCGAAACGGCCTGCCGCTACGACAAGCCGATCCGCATCGGCGTGAACTGGGGCAGCCTCGACCAGGCGCTGCTGGCACGTCTCATGGACGAGAACGCTCGGCGCGCGGAACCGCTGGATGCGACCTGCGTGATGGACGAGGCCCTCATCCGCTCGGCGATCGACAGCGCCGAGCAGGCCGTCGCGCTCGGTCTCGCGCGCGACCGCATCGTGCTGTCGGCGAAGGTCTCCGGCGTGCCGGACCTGATCCGGGTCTACCGGGCACTCGCCACACGCTGCGACTGGCCGCTGCATCTGGGGCTGACCGAGGCCGGCATGGGCACGAAGGGCGTCGTCGCATCCACAGCCGCGCTGGCCGTGCTGCTCGAGGCCGGGATCGGCGACACCATCCGCATCTCGCTCACACCAAAACCCGGTGGCGAGCGTACCGAGGAAGTCGTCGTCGCCCAGCACATCGTGCAGGCGCTCGGGCTGCGCTCGTTCATGCCGACGGTGATCGCCTGTCCGGGCTGCGGGCGTACCACCAGCAGCTATTTTCAGGAACTCGCCCAGCGCATCCAGCAGCATCTGGCCGCGAGCATGCCGGTCTGGCGCGAACGCCATCCGGGCGTCGAAACGCTTCAGGTCGCCGTGATGGGCTGTGTCGTCAATGGCCCTGGTGAAAGCCGGCACGCGCATATCGGCATCAGTCTGCCCGGCACCGGCGAACGGCCGGTGGCGCCGGTCTACATCGACGGCGAGAAAGGCCCGACGCTCAAGGGCGAGCACATCGCCGAGGAGTTTCAGGCCCTCGTCGACGACTATGTGCGCAACCACTTCCCGGTGCGCGGATAAAACTGTGACGCAGTTCTCAAAATTGTGAAAAATCCGGGCTAGTCTTATTTTTTGGGTCGGGAGCCGGGCGCGCGCCGCGCACCGGTCCGTCACAAGGAGGACGGCGCGTGCGTAACGCATCGGGTTCAATCATCGCGGCAGGCTTTGCCCTGACGGCGCTCATGATTGTCGCGGTCGGTGCGATCGCCCTGGACCAGGTCGCCCAGACCAACGCCAGAATCGCCACGCTCGTCGAAGACACCCAGGCCAAGACCGCTGCGGTGCACCGCATGCGCGACGCCATTCGCCAGCGGGCGCACTCCATCGTGCTGCTGCGTGGAGCCGCCGATCCGTTCGAGCGTGACGCCGAGGCACAGCGCTATTACGGTCACGCCCGTGCGTTCCTGGAGGCAAGGGTCGATTGGGAAAACCGTCCGCTGGCCGGCGCGGAGGCGCTGTTGGCCAAGGAGCTGCGCGACCGGCTGCGCATCGCCCAGCCGCTGAATGACCGTGCAGTGATACTGCTGCAAAGCGGCGGCGAATCTGCCCTGCTCGACGCAACGATCGACGCGGGCGACACCGCGCAGATCGAGGTCCTGGGCGTACTCGACGAACTGGTCGCACTCCAGGCCCGGAACTCGGCCGCCGCGCTTGCACAGAGCAATGCGCAGATGCACGCGACCGAACTGAAGATCATTGGTCTGATCGCTGCGACCCTGACGGCCAGCGCGCTGGTGGGCTGGTTCGTGATTGCAACGGTTCGCCGCAAGAATCACGAAATCACCCATCAGGCCGAACACGATGCTCTGACCCGCCTGCCGAACCGGGCCGCGTTCGACCGACATCTGGACTCCGTGCTCGCAGATCCGGCACTTGCGCCAGCGACGCTGCTGTTCATCGACCTGGATCGATTCAAGCTCGTCAATGACAGCGAGGGCCATGCCGCCGGCGACCAGTTGCTGCGTGAACTCGGCGAACGACTGAGCCGGGTGTTGCTCGGCGGCGACCTGCTGGCCCGGATCGGCGGCGATGAGTTCGCGATTGTCTCGGTCGACTGCGACCGCGCAGCCGGCATGGCACTCGGTGAGCGCATTCGCGGCGTGGTCGAGCGCTACCGTCTGCTCTGGGAGGATCGCGAGTACACCGTGGGCGCCAGCGTCGGCGTGGTCACGCTCGAACGCGGCATGTCGCGCGCCGAAGCGCTGAAGGCTGCGGACATCGCCTGCTATGCGGCCAAGGACGCCGGACGCAATCGCGTGCTCGCCTACGACCAGGTGCGGCGCGAATCGCGCAACGATTCAGTCCGCCAGAACCAGCTTGCGGTGGTGTTGCGCGAATCGATTGCACACAACCGCTTCACGCTGTTTGCCCAGCCCATCGTGCCGATCGCCGCGCGCGACCTGCAACCTCGTTATGAGATCCTCGCGCGTCTGCATGCCCCGAACGACCGCATGGTGTCGCCGCGTGCGTTCGTGCCGATCGCCGAGCGTTACGGTCTGATGGCAGAGATCGACCGCTGGGTCGTCGAGGCCGCGCTGCGCTGGCTGCAGGGCCAGACCGAACGTGTCGGGCGCGTCACCCAGTTGCATATCAATCTGTCGCCGCAGACGATCGGCGACTCGCGCGCAATCGGCGCCCTGGTCGACCTGCTTTCCAGTGAGGTCGGGCTCGCCGACCGGCTGTGTTTCGAGATCTCGGAACGCGCGCTGGAACAGGTCAATCGCGTGCGGCGGGTGGCCGACCTGCTGCGGGGCCTGGGTTGCCGTTTCGCGCTCGACGGATTCGGTTCGGGCAAGACCTCGTTCGGACATCTGTCGCGTCTGCCCGTGGACCTGATCAAAATCGGCACCGGCGTACTGCACGGCGAGATGCTTTCTTCGACCAACCTGACGCTGCTCAAGTCGATCAACGACATCGTGCATGCCCTCGGACGCCAGAGCGTCGCGCAGTTCGTGGAATCCGACGCGGTGCTGGAGGCGGTGCGCAAGGTCGGCGTCGACTTCGCGCAGGGCGTGCATCTGGGCGTGGCACAGCCGCTCGCCCAGTTTTCGAGCCGGACGAATCCAGGTCGCGGCGATCTGCGTATCGTTCAGACTTGAACACGGCTGCGGCCACGCAGCCCACCCAGCGGCTGTTTTTCGCATGCTGGCCGTCGCCGGAATTCGCACGGGCACTCGCCGAGATCGGTGCATCGCTTGCCGGCGATCGCGCCCGTGTGATTGCGCCGGCGGACATTCATCTGACGCTCGCGTTCGCGGGCAATTGCACTGCCGCACAGCGCGACTGCCTCATCGCAGCGGCGGATCGTTACCGCGGCGCGCCGTTCGATCTTGCGATCACGCGCCTCGGCTGGTGGGCACGACCGCGCGTCGTCTGGGCCGCGCCGGCGGAAACCCCCGCGGCCCTGCACATGCTGGCCGAGACGATGGCCGCTGCACTCGATGCCTGCGCGCTTGCGCTCGATGATCGTCCGTACCAGCCGCACCTCACCCTCATACGGGGTGCGGCGACTGCGCCGGATCTCGATTCACACGGTTCGTGGATCTGGAATGTCACGCGATTCGGACTCTACGAATCCGCGCCTCAACGCAGCGGAACGCGTTATCGCTGCCTCGCCGACTGGCCCATCGCCCCCGCCACAGCCTGACCGATCGCAGACCGGCGACCGAACGCCGCCAATTGAGATGCCGATGTTTCATCGGCATGTCCGCGATATTTCACCCGCAACCGTAGCGCAGCAAAACAATGATGTATTCGTAAATCGCGCGTCAACGACGCGTCACCTCGCGCCGGCAAGCTTTGCCGCCCCGGACCTGATGCCGGGAAAACATCAATCTGCTGGCAATGCAAGGTGAATGCATGAAAATTCATAGCGTATGTCGCTCCGCGATCGCGATGGCGATCGGCGTAGCCTCGACCGCGGTCAGTGCAGCCAATATCGGGCCAAGCACCGCTGCCGAACCGTACATGAAGGCAAACCCGCTGCTCGGCGACCGCGTGGCCGTGATCTCTGTGTTGACCGTCGGCGATACAATCGGCGGCTACACAATGGCTGGAATCCCCGATGGTCTGGGTGGCATCAACAACGGCGACGGCACGTTCGACCTTATCCTGAATCACGAGTTTGGGCCGGAGGCCGGCACCGTGCGTGCACATGGTTCAACCGGCTCGTTCCTGTCGCGCTGGAAGATCCGCAATACAAACCTCGAGGTGCTCAGTGGTCGCGATGCGGTCGCAAGCGGCACCGACGTCAATACCTGGGACACCGACAGCCAGTGGTTTGTCAGCGGAACCGACGCTTTCAACCGGTTCTGTTCGGCCACCCTCGCTTCACCACAGGCGTTCATTTTTGAAAACGGCGAAACCTACGGTACCGCAGATCGAATCTTTCTCACCGGAGAGGAAACCCGTCCGCCGTTCTCCGACGACCACGGCCGCGGGTTCGCATACGTTGCGACGGGCCCCGAAGCCGGCAAGCTCTATGAACTGCCGACGCTCGGGAAGATGGCTTTTGAAAACATCGCGCCGCACCCGCACTCGCGCATGCGCACACTTGTGATCGGACTCGACGACGCGGATCGTGTGACCGACCCTGCCAGCACCGACGCGCCGTCAGAGCTCTATGTTTACGCTGGCTGGAAGCAGACGACCGGCAACGTGGTCGCGCGCGCGGGACTCCTCAACGGCATACTGCGTGGCGTACGCGTGTATCAGGCTGGTGACGCAATTCCAGAGGAAAGCAACGAATTCGGTCTCGGCAATGCCGAGATGGGCTTTGTTCGGCGCGCGCAGTTCACCCTGGTTGATCATGGATGGGTCGCAAACAAGACTGGCGCCGAACTTCAGGCCGAATCGATTGCGGGCGACGTTACGCGTTTTCAGCGCATCGAGGACGGCGCATGGGATCCCCGTCCCGGCCACGAGAACGACTTCTATTTCGTGACGACCGGCAACTTCCGTGGCGCCGGGGACGCGAGCAACCTCGCCAGTCGCTTGTGGCAACTGCGCTTCCGTGATGTCGATGATCCGTTCCGTTACGGAGGCACGATTGAACTGCTGCTCGACGGTGACGAAGGTCACCAGATGCTCGACAACCTGACGGTCGACATCTACGGCCGAATCGTCATGCAGGAAGACGTCGGCGGCAATGCGCGTCTGGGCAAGATCTGGCTCTACGGCATCGAGACCCAGGAGCTGATCGAAGTCGCGGCGCACGACCCCCGCTACTTCTCCGAGGGCGCAGCCGAGTTCATCACGACCGACGAGGAATCCTCCGGCATCACCGACATGCACGATGTGCTCGGCGCCGGCTGGTATATGTTTGACGTACAGGCCCACGAGGATCATCCGGACGCGGCGCTGGTCGAGTACGGACAGCTTCTCGCGATCTATATCGACCCTCTGCTCGGTACGAACTTCGATTTCGACTGGTGGGATCTCTAAGGAAACTCTGATCAATTCAGAGTTTCCCGTGGCACAGGGACGTGCCACCACTTTCAATGTCCCTAAGCCACTGAAAATGTAAGAAAACGAAAAACCGCGCTTTTTCGTTTTCGTCCCGCACAAGGACTGTCTGGCCGGCTTTGTCCGCGCATGGCGCCGCAGGGACGCGGCGCATTTTTTTGCCCAGGCCCGCTCAGAAACGCTGCCACTCATCAGGGCCGGTTTGCACCGGCGCGTAGCCGAACACGGCATTCAGGTGATGCAGGAATGCATGGCCGCCCTCCCCGGCCCAGCGTTCGGTCACCGCTTCGCTGACCCTCAGGTACCGTTCATCCAGTGCTTCGAGATTCACATCCGCACTTGTGGCACGCGGGCCTGCGAAATCGGCGATCAGACGCAGCCAGGTCTCGCTCACACCCATGATGAACCACGGCCAGTGGCGCGCCATCGCGGGCGACCAGCTCGGGTCGCTCGTGGCCTCGATGGGTGAATCCTCGATCGCCCGCCCCCACTCCGACCACGCCCGCTCGACCACGCCCGCGGCGAGCAGTCGCTCAAGCAGTGGCGATTCCATCAATTCGCGCGCAATCCGCGGGCCGTCCGCGGCATTCGAGTAATACAAAAAGCTGAACGCATGACCGCCCGTTTCGCGGTGCGCGCGACGATGCATGCGCCACGCAACGATCGCATCGCGCTCGGTCTCGAGCACCGGCGCAACGATCTCATTGGCAATCAGGGTGTCGCGATATAGCAGCGGCCCGGAATCCTCTGGCCAGTGCATGAGATAGCGCACGCGCCACCAGCGCGGCGCATCGATTTCATGATCGGGGAGCGTGGTCTCACGAACGGCACAGCCGCTCACCATCGTCGCAAGCACGATGGTCAATGTCAGGATGGGAGTCAGTCGCATCGGCAAGCCCGTGGATTGACCCAGAGGCGAACTGACAAACGTCGTTTGCGGTCAGGCCAGCCAGGTCCGCGCATTGCGGAACATGCGCAGCCACGGCGAGGCCTCGCCCCAGTCCGGCGGACACCACGAAAACTGCACGCTGCGAAACACCCGCTCGGGGTGCGGCATCATGATGGTCACGCGTCCATCCGTGCTCGTGAGCCCGGTGATGCCATGCGGCGAGCCGTTCGGATTGGACGGATAGGTTTCCGCGGTTCGACCCCAGTGATCGACGTAACGCAGCGCGACATGCGGTTCGGCGGCCACGAGCTGCGCCGGGTCGCGGAACTCGGCGCGCCCCTCGCCATGCGCCACGACGATCGGCATGCGCGAACCGGCCATGTCCCGCAACAGCACCGAGGCGCTCTTCTGGACTTCGACCATCACCAGTCGCGCCTCGAACTGTTCACTGAAGTTGCGTACGAAGTGCGGCCAGTGCGCACTGCCCGGAATCAGTTCACGCAGGTTCGACAACATCTGACAGCCGTTGCAGACGCCCAGCGCAAAGCTGTCTGTGCGCGCGAAGAACTGCTCGAACCCGTCCCGCGCGCGGTCATTGAACAGGATCGTCTTCGCCCAGCCCTCGCCGGCGCCAAGCACGTCTCCGTAGGAAAAGCCGCCACAGGCGGCCAGGCCATGAAATCCGCCCAGATCCACGCGCCCGGCGATGATGTCGCTCATGTGCACATCGACGGCGGTGAAGCCCGCGCGGTCGAACGCGGCCGCCATCTCGATCTGGCCGTTCACCCCCTGCTCGCGCAGGACTGCGACTCGCGGCGCGGCACCGACACCGATGTACGGCGCGGTCGTGTCGAAGTCGGGATCGTAGGTCAGCTTGGCGTGCAGGCCCGGATCGTCCTCGACGACCCGCGCGAACGCCTGCGCCGCGCATTCGGTGTTGTCGCGCAGGCGTTGCATCAGACAACTGGTCTCCGACCACAGGCGCTGCCACTCGCAGCGTGCGCGGGCCAGCACCGCATTGTCGCCGCGAAGAAACCGGATCACATCGTCGTCATTGGTCGTGCCGAGCACGAAGCTGTGCCGTGCAAGCCCGGCATCGGCCAGACGGTCGAGCACCTCGTCGGTGTCGTGATGGCGCACCTGCAACAGCACGCCAAGCTCTTCGCAGAACAGCGCGGAAACATCGTCGTCGCCGAGATCGTCCAGATCGATATCGACACCGACGTGCGCGGCGAACGCCATTTCACCTACACAGGCAAACAGGCCACCGTCGGATCGGTCGTGACAGGCAAGCAGCAGATCGTCGGCATTCATTTCCTGAACGACGTCGAACAGCGCAGCGAGCGCGTGCGGATCGTCGAGGTCCGGCCCGTGATGGCCGAGCTGTCCGGTGACCTGCGCATAGGCGCTGGCCGCCATGCGCTGACGGCCCTTGCCCAGATCGACGAACACGAGATCGGTGTCACCACAATCCAGACGCAGCGCCGGCGTGAGTGCGCGGCGTGCGTCGGTGACGGGTGCCACGGCGGAAACGATCAGCGATACGGGCGCGGTCATTTCACGGCGCTCGCCGCCGTGCTCCCAGACCGTCTTCATGGACATGGAATCCTTGCCGACCGGGATTGCGATGCCGAGCGCCGGGCACAGTTCCAGCCCGACCGCACGCACGCTGTCGAACAGCGCCGCATCATCGCCGGGATGACCCGCCGCAGCCATCCAGTTCGCCGAAAGCCGCACATCGCCGAGCCTTTCGATCGGCGCGGACAAGAGGTTGGTGATTGCCTCGCCGACCGCCATGCGCGCGGCGGCCGGGGCATGCACAAGCGCAAGCGGTGTACGTTCGCCGAGCGCCATGGCCTCGCCCGCATGACCGTGGTAGTCGGCGAGCGTCACCGCGCAGTCCGCGACCGGCACCTGGAACGGCCCCGCCATCTGGTCACGCGCGACGAGCCCCGTCACGGATCGGTCGCCGATGGTGATCAGGAAGGTCTTGTCGGCCACCGCGGGCAGCCGCAGCACACGCTCGGCGGCCTTCTCAAGCGTGATTCGCCCGGTGTCGATCTCGGGCTTGGGAAAGCTGAAGTGGTGCACGTCGCGACGCATGCGCGGGGTGTCCGCGAACAGCAGCGACAGGGGAATGTCGATGGGACGATGGTCAAAGAACCGGTCATCGACGACGAGGTCCTGCTCCGCGCCCGCGTGCCCGATCACGGCGTATGGCGCTCGCTCGCGCGCACACAGCGCCTCGAACACCGCCAGCCGTTCGGCATCGATGCCCAGCACGTAACGTTCCTGCGCCTCGTTGCACCACAGTTCCAGCGGTGTCATGCCGGGTTCGTCGTTCGGCACCTCGCGCAGTTCGAAGCGCGCACCTCGACCGCTGTCGTTGACGAGCTCCGGCAGTGCATTTGAAAGCCCACCCGCGCCGACATCGTGAATCGATACGATCGGACTCTCGTCGCCGAGTTCGCAGCAGCGGTCGATGACCTCCTGACAGCGACGCTGCATCTCGGGGTTACCGCGCTGCACGGACGCGAAATCCAGGTCGGCGCTGCTCGCGCCGCTCAGCATGGACGACGCCGCGCCACCACCGAGCCCGATGAGCATGGCCGGTCCGCCCAGCACCACGACCGGCGCACCCGGTGCGAGACGGCCTTTCTCGACCAGCCCGTCGCGCACGCTGCCAACGCCGCCGGCGAGCATGATCGGCTTGTGGTACCCGCGCAGTTCCGGACCGTGCGGACCGGGCACTTCGGCCTCGTAGGTTCGAAACCAGCCAGCGAGATTCGGCCGGCCGAATTCGTTGTTGAATGCCGCGGCGCCGATCGGGCCTTCCAGCATGATGTCCAGCGCCGAGACGATACGCCCCGGTCGCCCGAAATCGGTTTCCCAAGGCTGCTCGAAGCCGGGCAGGCGCAGGTTCGAAACGGAAAATCCGCACCAGCCGGCCTTGGGTTTACCACCGCGGCCGGTCGCGCCTTCATCGCGGATCTCGCCACCCGAACCCGTTGCCGCACCTGGATGTGGCGCGATCGCCGTCGGATGATTGTGGGTCTCGGCCTTGAACAGGATGTGCAGTTCGTCCTCGCGCGCACGGTACTCGCCGGTCTGCGGATCGGGCCGGAAACGCAGCGCGCGGGGACCGGCGAACACCGCGGCATTGTCGCGATAGATCGACAGCAGCCCGTAGGGTGACAACTTCGAGGTGTTGCGAATCATGCCGAACAGCGACTCGCCCTGGTCGACGCCGTCGATGGCCCATTCGGCATTGAAGATCTTGTGCCGGCAGTGCTCGGAGTTCGCCTGCGCGAACATCATTAGCTCGACATCCGTCGGGTTGCGACCCAGCGCCGAAAAACGCCCGACCAGATAGTCGATCTCGTCCGCCGAAAGCGCGAACCCGTAGCGACGATCGGCGTCGATCAGCGCCGCACGTCCGCCGCCCAGCAGGTCCACTGTGGAAAACGGCTGCGGCTCGGTGTGATGAAACAGTCGGGCGGCGGCGTCGAGATCGTCGAACACGGTCTCGGTCATGCGGTCGTGCAGCAGCGCGTCGACCGTCACGGCATGCGCCTCGGTCACACCGGCCACGCGATAGACCGTTCCGCGCTCCATGCGGACCACCTGTGCGAGACCGGCGTTGTGGGCGATGTCCGTCGCCTTGCTGGACCACGGCGAGATCGTGCCGGGCCGCGGCACGACCAGACGCAGCGGCGCATCGACCTCGTCCTGGCGGTAGTCGGGACCGTAATCGAGCAAACGCTCGATGATCGCGGACTCGGCGGCATCCAGCGCGCGCGAGGACTCCACGAAATGCACGAAGCGCGCGGAGATGTCCGGTCGCTGGCCGGTCGCACGTTCGATACGGTCGGCCAGCCGCGCCAGACGGAACGGCGACAACGCGGCGCGACCGGTGAATTTCGTCAACGCGTTCATGCTCGCATCCTGGATCTCGACCCGCGATGGTCTCGCAACAGGTCAGTCAGTTTCGAAGAACGCGAAACAGCGGGATTTCTCGCCTTGTTCGCATTACCAATCCAAGGCGGATCGGCCTTGTCAGTTCAGGGCGCCATAGACGACCGTGAGCAGGGTCTTCGCGTCTGCCGCGGTGCTGGGCGCCTGCGCATTGCCGTCGAGCACCGATACCCGTGAACGCTCACGATCGCCACGCACATTGACGACATACAACGGGGCATCTTCGACCTTGGGCTTCTTGCTCGAACGCCAAAAAGCGAGCTTCGAGAGAAACCCCTCGTCTTCCTTGGCGTTGACCACGTCGGTCTCGATGAACCGCACGTAGTAGTTGCCGAGCGAACGGTCACGGTCCTCGATCACATAGCCGCTGCGATCGAGCGCCAGCCCGACCATGCGCCAGGCGCGATCGAAACCCGTGGCCACATGGATCAGGGGGCTTGCCGCATCGGCTTCGAACTTCGTCAGCGATTCGCTGGCCTGGGTGGCACCGGCTGCACGCCGGTCGGCGACCTCCTGCTGACCGAGATGCGCCTGCAGGCGCGCGATCATCTCGGCCTCCAGGACCGGATCGGTATCGCGCGGTTTCCAGATGGTGCCGTCGGCGTTGTTGCCGGCGTCGCGAGTCACGACTTCCTCGAGACCCCGATGCGTCAGATACACCTCGGCGATCGCATCGCTCGCGCCGCGCTCGATGCGCACGCGGTACTGGTCGCGGGTTGCGGCCGAGTAGGCGAAGTCCGCGACCTGCCGAATCGTGCGCGTGATGAAGTCATCAGCAATGTCGGCGCGATTCTCCTTGAAGCCCGTGACCATGACGCCCGCGGCGGGATCCGCCTCGATGAGCTTGAAGCCCTGTTCGGCCCAGAACTCGCGTGTGCGGTCCCAGACCCGTTCGATCGATCCGTCGACCTCGAGCCAGCGCAGCTGCCCGTCCTTGCGCAGACGCACCGCCTCGATGGCCGGCAACACGTTCGAGTAACGACCAGTCGCCAGCACCGGGCCACCACCGCTGGCGAATTCCGAGTAGCGCGCCGTACCGGTGCCATCTGCCGACGGCACGACGAGCTGCGGGTCGAACTGCGAGGACGACACCGTCGGCGGCAGTTCGAGCGGATTGCCCTCGACCCGGCCCTTCTTGTAATCGACGCGGCGGTCGGGCAGGTTCTCGGAAACGGCGCTACAACCGGCGAGCCATACGACCGATGCCGAAAGCACGAAGGCCACGACACGGTGCAATTGCGAAAACTTAGTCAACACCGCTGGCCTCCAGCGCCGCGCGCAGTTTGGGTTCGCAGGACTCGGTGAGCCAGGTCAGCGGCAGGCGTATGCCGCGACCCGCGAGTCCCATATGGTGCACGGCCCATTTCACCGGAATCGGATTGGACTCGCAGAACAGCGCCGCGTGCAGCGGTGCAAGGCGCGCGTCGATGACATCGGCAACGTTGCGCTGACCGGCAAGCGCCGCGGCACACATCTCGTGCATCGCACGCGGGGCCACGTTCGCGGTGACCGATATGACGCCCGTGGCACCCGCGTAGATCGCCTCGCGCGCCATGTCGTCATTACCAGACATCACCATGAAGCCAGGATCGACCCGCGCGACAACGGCCGGCACCCGGGCCGGATCGCTGGATGCCTCTTTCAGTCCGACGATGTTGTCGATCTGCGCGAGTCGGGCGACGGTCTCGGGCAGCATGTCGACCGCCGTGCGGCCCGGCACGTTGTAGAGAATCAGCGGGGCGTCCACGGCCCCGGCAATCGCGCGAAAGTGCCGATACAGGCCTTCCTGGGTGGGCTTGTTGTAGTAGGGCACAACCGAGAGCATCGCGTCGGCGCCCGCCTCGCGTGCGCACTCGGTCAGCTCGATCGCCTCGCTGGTCGAATTCGCGCCGGTCCCCGCGACCACCGGCACCCGGCCGGCGGCGACGCTGACCACCTCTCGAATGACCTGGCAGTGCTCGTCGAAATCCAGGGTGGCCGACTCGCCCGTGGTGCCCACGGCAACGATGCCGTCGCTGCCCTGCTCGACGTGAAATTCGACGAGTCGCGCCAGCGCGGAATAGTCAATCGAACCGTCGTCGTGCATCGGTGTGATGAGCGCGACGAAACTGCCGGAATACATCGGCTAAGTGCCTGGAAGTGGGGCGGGGAAAAGTCCGCGCAGTCTACCGCGCGCCCCCTGGAGCGACAAGCCGCGCCGTCGCCCGGCGCAGGTCTACTCGGCGGCCAGCAGGCGCTCGATCGCGGCGAGATCCGCGCGCGCGTGGTGGGCGTCGAGGACGGTCAGAACACCGTTGCGACGCAGCTCGGCGACGATGCGCGAGGCGGTCTCGGTCGTGATCGCGAGCATCGCACCGATGTCCTCGCGACTTGGCAGGTAGAAACGTTGCGCATCCGCGAGGCCGGCGAGGTGTCGCAGCAGGCGCAGCACGCGCATCCGCGCCGAGCCGGACATCAGATCGGTCAGCCAGGCATCGGCGTCGTGGACGGCCTCCTGCCAGCGCCGGGTAAGCTGCCGGTGCAGTCGCGGGGTTTCCTCGTTGAGCCGGTTCACGGTCGCCGACGGAATACGGCAGACGTCCACCGGTTCGAGCGCGACGGCGTCCTGCGCGTACGGCGAGTCGGTCAGCGCCTCCAGCCCCGCCACATCGCCCTGCCGAAGCAGGCGCACGATGCGCGAGGTACCGTCGCGCAGGATGAGTTCGAGCTTTACCAGGCCGCCACGGATGGTATAGACGTGCCGGGCGGAGTCCCCGGCGCGAAACAGCGAATCGCCGGCGTCGAAATGCAGATCGTCGATCGGCTCGTGAATCAGCCGGAAGTCGTTGTGCTGGAGGTCCGAAAAAAGCACGAGCTGGCGCACGCCGCAGGCCTCGCATTCCTGCGGTCTGGACCAGGCGGACTCGATTCGTGCGGTCTGCATAGCGGCTGGTTCTGACGGGGGTGGCCGGACCGCGGGCAGCGATCAGGCTAATGAATAAACATTTTACCGAATGCTTATATATGGTTCCATGACAACCGATGCAAGTGCCACGAAATCTGACAAAGGAGATGGAAAGGCCAAACCGCTCGGCGTTTCCCGCATAGAGAAACCAATCGCCAATTTTCGACGGATGCAAGCCATTGAAAAAAAAGACAAATCGGAAAGACCAGCCATGCGAACTCCGCGCCCCGGCCTTCCTTCGACGGATTGGTCAGCGCTTCCCCAGCGGAAATCGCCGCGCCGACGGCCGGCTATCGCGGGGAGGAATCGTCGTCGTCGAGGATACGGTGCGCCGGGCCTTCCAGGTCGTCGAACTGGCCTGAACGCACGGCCCAGAAAAACAGGCCGGCAACGAGCGCGACGAGCACGATCGCCAGCGGAATCATGAAATACAGCACTTCCATACAACGCGCCTCGGACCACTCGCTACAATCTTACGCTCGGTCACCACGAAAGCCCGTCCATGCCCATGCCCGCCACCACCGCCATCCTGCTCGTCCACTGTGCCGACCGCCCGGGCTTGGTCGCCGCGATCAGCCGCTTCCTGCATGAGCACGGCGGCAACATCGTCTATCTCGATCAGCATGTGGACACCGACCAGGGCTGGTTTTTCCTGCGCATCGAATGGGAACTCGACGGGTTCGCGATCGAGCGTGAGGCCATCGCCGCACGTTTCGGCCAGGAGGTCGCCGAACCGCTCAAGCTCAGCTGGCGCCTGCACTTCTCGGATGTGCGTCCGCGCATGGCGGTGTTCGTCTCAAAGCTGACGCACTGCCTGTACGACATTCTGGCGCGGGTTGCCTGCGGCGAGTGGGCAGTCGAAGTTCCGCTGATCGTAAGCAACCATGCCGATGCAAGTCCGATCGCATCCCAGTTCGGCATCGCCTATCACGAGTTCGCCATCGACCCGGCCAGCAAGGCCGATCAGGAGCAGCGCGAGATCGCAATGCTGCGCGAACACCAGATCGACTTCGTCGTGCTCGCACGCTACATGCAGGTGCTCTCGCCGGCTTTCGTCGCGGCGTTTCCAAACCGCGTGATCAACATCCATCACTCGTTTCTGCCGGCGTTCGCGGGCGCGCGCCCATATCACTCGGCGCATCGTCGCGGCGTCAAGCTCATCGGTGCGACCAGCCACTTCGTCACCGACGACCTCGACGAAGGTCCGATCATTGCGCAGGAGACCGTTGCAGTCAGTCACGTGGATTCGATCGACGACATGGTGCGCAAGGGTCGCGATCTGGAAAAGATCGTTCTTGCGCGGGCCATCTGGCACCACCTCCAGCACAAGATCCTGGTGTGCGGAAACCGCACCGTGGTGTTCAGCTGATCACATCGCGCGGGGTCCAGCACAAACGACTCAACGCCGGCGAGCCACCTCGACAACGTTCGGCACCCGGGCAATACGGTCGATGAGCCGGCTGAGCTGGGCGTTGTCGGAGATCTCCACCGTCAGCGTCATGGTCGCGGTCAGTTGCTTGCGGTCGCTGTGGGTGTGTGCGTCGGTCAGCTCAATGTTTTCGGCGGCAATCGCCGTCGTGACATCACCGAGCAACCCCTTGCGGTCGTAGGCGCGCACGAACAGATCGACCGGGTAGCGCTGCTCTGGACGGTCCGCCCACGAAACGTCGATCATGCGCGCGCGATCGACCTCGCGCAGATTGCGCAACGTCGGGCAGTCGCGACGGTGAATCGTCACGCCGCGTCCGCGCGTGATGTAGCCGACGATCGGGTCGTCCGGCACCGGCCGGCAGCAACGCGCGATGTTTGTAAGCACGTTGCCGACGCCACGAATCGACACGCCGTCCCGCGCGGGATTGGCCGCCGGCACCGCGCGCCGCTTGCGGGGCGAGCGGATCTCCAGCGGCGGCCGCACCACGGGTTCGTCCAGTGCGGCGGCAAGCTGTGCGGCCGAGACATCCCCGCGACCGAGCGCGGCGTAGACATCCTCTGCGCGCGCGAGACGAAACCGCTCGAGCAGCCGCGGCCAGACGGGATCGGCGACGCCGAGGCGCTTGAACTCACGCTCGGCGAGTTCACGCCCGTCGGCGACGTGCCGATCGTAGTCGAGCTGTCGAAACCACTGCCGAACGCGATTGCGTGCGCGCGGGGTCTTCAGATAGCCCAGATGCGGACTCAGCCAGTCGCGGCTGGGTTGCGGGTGCTTGTGCGTGAGAATCTCCACGCGCTGCCCGCTTTCCAGCACCTGGGTCAGCGGCACGATGCGCCCATCGACACGGGCGCCACGGCAACGGTGACCGATGTTGGTATGGATCGCATAGGCGAAATCCAGCACCGTCGAGCCGGCCGGCAGGTCAATGACATCGCCCTGTGGCGTCATGACATAGACGCGTTCGGTGCCGATCGCCTCGTCAAAACCTTCAACGAGTTCGGCCGGATGGTCACCGTCTCGCGGATCGAGCAGCTGGCGCATCCAGACCAGGCGTTGCTCGAAACCCGGATCGTGATGCGTGCCTTCCTTGTAGCGCCAGTGCGCGGCGATGCCGAGTTCGCTGTGACGATGCATCTCGTGGGTGCGAATCTGCACCTCGACGAGCTTCTCGCCCGGACCGATCACAGCGGTGTGCAGCGAGCGATACAGATTCGGCTTCGGTCGCGCGATGTAGTCGTCGAATTCACCGGGCAGGTAACGCCAATGACTGTGGACGATGCCGAGCACCGCGTAACACTGGGCAACGGTATCCACCAGCACGCGCACCGCGCGAATATCCGAAAGCTCGTCGAACGAAGCGTCCTTGCGGCGCATCTTCTTGTAGATGCTGTAGATGTGCTTGGCGCGACCGGCGACCTCGGCGTCGATACCGGCATCCGCAAGCAGCCCGCGCAGTGCATCCATGAAGCTCGCGACATAGTCTTCGCGGTCGCTGCGTCGTTCGTCGAGTTCGCGCGCGATGCGTCGGTAGGCCTCGGGCTCGCTGTGGCGCAGCGCGAGATCCTCGAGTTCCCACTTGAGGCTCCAGATGCCGAGCCGATTGGCGATCGGCGCATGCACCGTCTGGGTTTCCCGGGCCAGGCGCAGGCGTTCGGCCTCGGGCCGGCGCGGCGCGGTTCTGAGTGCGTGCAGACGGTGCGCGAGTGCGACCAGAATCGCGCGCACATCATCGACCAGCGCGAGCAGCATCTTGCGCAGGTTCTCGGCGTACTGGGCCGCGCGCTTCGGGTCCTGGCTGCCCCGCTCGGCAGCCGCGAAGTGATCCAGTCGCGCGGCGGCATCGACCAGGCGCACGGCCTCACGGTCGTCGCTGGCGATTTCGGAAACGCTGGCTCCGCAGCCCAGCACCGCGGCGTACAGATGCCCGGCGGATACGGTCACCGCGTCCGCGCGCAGGCCCATGAGAATGGACGCGACCGCGTCGAGGTCGGCTGGCGCCAGACGTTCGCCGCAGCGTTGCAGTGCGAGAGCGCGCGCAGCCGCGATACGCTCGCGTTCGGCAGGATCGAATCCGGAGCCGGAGACGATGCCCCGGGCAGCGGGGTCGGCGGTGCGCTGCACCACGACCGTCCTCAGTCCAGAACGTGCGAGACCAGCCCGTCGGCGAGCTTGGGTTCGAACCAGGTGGATTTCGGCGGCATGACCTGGCCGCTGTCGGCCACGTCCATGAGCGCTTCAAGCTGGGTGGGATACAGCGAAAACGCCGCGCGCATCTCGCCCGAATCGACGCGGCGCTCGAGTTCCCGGAGACCCCGGATGCCACCGACGAAATCGATGCGTTCGTCGCGGCGCGGGTCGTGGATGCCGAGCACCGGCGCGATGATCCGGTCGTGCAGCAGGCTGACGTCCAGGCGCCGGACGGGGTCGTCGTCGGCAAGCGCCGCGGCATCCATCGTCAGACGATACCAGCGCCCGGCCAGATACAGACCGAATTCACCGCTCGCGCGCGGGGCGACCGGGCCCGGCTCCTGCGCAACGCCCACGCGTTCGGTGAGCGCGGCCAGAAAGCCCGCGTCGTCCAGACCGTTCAGGTCGCGCACCACGCGGTTGTAGTCGAGGATGCGCAGCTGGTCGTGCGGAAAGACGACGGCCAGAAAATACTCGTGACTCGCATCGGGAGCGTCGTGACCAGACCGGCGCGCCTGGGCAACGCGGGTCGCCGCCGCCGAGCGATGATGGCCATCCGCCACATACAGGGCCGCCATACGTTCGAACGCATGCGTCAGACGGTCGATCACCGCCAGGTCGTGTATCACCCACAGGCTGTGACGCACGCCGTCGTCGGCGACAACATCCACATCCGGCGCCGTCTCCAGTACCACCGCGGTGACCGCATCCACATCGGCGTTGGTGCGATGGACCAGAAACACCGGCCCGGTCTGGGCATTCAGCGCCTCGATCTGCCGCACCCGGTCGTCTTCCTTCGCGGGTCGCGTGAACTCGTGCTTGCGAATGCGTTCGGCCTCATAGGCACGCACCGAGGCGCCCGCGACGATGCCGGTCTGGGCGCGACCATCCATGACCAGCCGGTACACGTAGTAGTACGGCGCGGGATCGCGCACCAGCACGCCGGCGTCGACCATTGCCGCGAGGTTCGCGGCGGCCTTTGCGTAAACGGCAGGATCATGGGCGTCCACGCTGTCCGGCAGATCGATCTCCGCCTTGGAGACATGCAGAAAGCTGTGCGGCCGGCCGCGCGCACGCTGCGTGGCCTCGGCACGATTGAGCACGTCATACGGCGGCGCCACGACGTCTTGCGCACGCCCGGGCGCGGGACGCAGACCGGCAATGGGACGGATCAGGGACATGGTCTCGCCTTCGACTCGGATCGGTTCAGAAAACGGGTTCGCGCACGACCCGTCCGCTGGGGCCGGATCGTCACGCGGCTACCGTATCACCGCCGCCCCGTTCAGCGCGCGGCGCGCAGGGCCGCGATGCGCTCGGGAATCGGTGGATGCGACAGGAACAGCCGCTTGATACCCGAAGCGAACCGCCCAGTGATGCCGAACGCCGCAAGCTGATCCGGCAGGTCGTCCGCGGCCGGGCCGCCCAGCCGCTGCAACGCGCGGATCATCTCCTCGCGCCCGGCCAGACGCGCGCCGCCGGCGTCGGCATGGAACTCACGATGACGCGAGAACCACATCACGATCATCGTCGCGAGAATGCCGAGCAGCACCTGCGCAACCAGCGACACCAGGAAGAACGCCGGACCGTGGCCACGCTCGACCTTGAACACCACACGATCAACCACCACGCCGATCACACGCGACAGGAACACCACAAAGGTGTTCACGACACCCTGCATGAGCGCCATGGTCACCATGTCGCCATTCGCCACGTGCGAGACCTCGTGGCCGAGCACGGCCTCGACCTCGTCGGCCTGCATCTGCTGAAGCAGGCCGGTGGATACCGCGACCAGCGCCGCATCGCGGCGCGCGCCGGTCGCAAAGGCGTTCGGCTGCGGCGAATCGAAAACCGCGACCTCGGGCATGCCGATACCCGCGGCTTCGGCCTGCCGGCGCACGGTTTCGACAAGCCAGGTCTCGGTACGGTTGGCCGGCTTTTCGATGACCTTGAGGCCCATCATGCGCTTCGCTGCGGCCTTGGACATCGCCAGCGAGATCAGCGATCCGGCAAAGCCGATGATGGCCGACATGATCAGCAATGCCGTCAGGTTGAGGCCGCCCTGTTCGTCGAAATAGCTCTCGAGACCGAGCAGCTTGAATACGACGCTGATCACCGCGAGCACGGCAACGTTGGTCAGGACAAACAGCAGGATTCGTTTCATGCACGCACTCCGAAACGCACACAGTGGAATACGGAATCAGCCGGTGTAAGCAGGTCCTCGACGGCACGGGACGATCCCGCACCCGCGAGTGTCAGACCGCGAAACTCTCGCCGCAGCCGCAGGTCGCCTTCACGTTCGGATTCTCGAAGCGGAAGACCTGGTTCAGGCCCTCGCTGACGAAATCGAGCCGCAGGCCATCGATCAGGGCCAGGCTGTCGCGATCGACGACGAGCTTCACGCCATGCTGCTCAAAGACCGCATCGGCCGGCTCGAGTTCATCGACGAAATCCAGCGCATACATGTAGCCGGAACAGCCGGACTTTTTCGCGCCGACGCGAAAGCCCATGCCATGTCCGCGCTCGGCCAGCGTATTGCGAATATGCTTCGCGGCGGCTTCGGTGATGGTTACGGACATGACTGTGGATCTCCTCCGGCGACGTTGCGCCCGGCAACTTTAAGACTATGGGTTCTCAGGGCGGCCGATTCAAGCCCGATCGCCCGCGTCGCCGGCATCCGGGTTTCCGTCAGGTGGCGCGGAATCCGCGGCGGCGGTACCGGCGTCGATCCGGCGCGGCTCGGTCGCGATCTCGCAGCCCTCGAGCGCCGGCAGGCCCAGTTCGCCGGGATCGAGCCCCATCTTCTTCAGCGCCTCGCAGAGCTGTTCCAGGCGGGTGTCCATCGCATGGATGTGATCGAGCATGCCGTTGATGGCGACGGCGACCGGATCGGGCATGTCGCGCGTCGTGCCGTAGGCATCGAAGCCCATCTTCGCGGCAATGGCCTGGCGGCCGGCGTGCGCGACCGGCTCGGTCGCCGGCTGGGCCGTCACGATACGCCCGGGCACACCGACGACCGTGGCACCCGCCGGCACCGGCTTGACGACCACGGCGTTCGAACCGATGCGCGCGCCTGCGCCAATCTCGATCGGCCCGAGCACCTTCGCCCCGGCACCGATGATCACGCCCGCGCACAGCGTCGGATGGCGTTTGCCCTTCTGCCAGCTCGTGCCGCCCAGGGTGACGCCGTGATACAGCGTGCAGTCATCGCCGATCTCGGCGGTCTCACCGATGACGACACCCATGCCGTGATCGATGAAAAACCGTCGGCCAATCTTCGCGCCCGGGTGAATTTCGATCCCGGTGAGCCAGCGCGAAAGGTGCGCGAGCCAGCGCGGCAGCCAGCGCAGACCAATTCGGTACAGCGCGTGATTCAGCCGATGAAAAAGAAGCGCGTGGACACCCGGATAGGTCGTGAGAATCTCAAACGCATTGCGCGCGGCCGGGTCGCGCTCACGCGCGGCACGTACGGCGTCTCGGATTCCGTTGAACATCAGGCAGCCACGGGACACTGAATCGATTCGATCAGTGTATCAGGGCGACCTTGAGCGCCCGGATCCGGAACCGTGGGCAAGCCGACGGGTTCGCTGCTACTCCCCGCCCCGCCGGGCCGACTTGCGCCCCTGACAGGCGCTGAACAGCCCGCGCAGGATGTCGACCTCCTGGTCGGTCGGGGTCGCGCGAAAGAACATCCGGCGGAGCTTGCGCACCAGGGAGTCGGCGCGCTGGCCCGGCGCAAAGCCGGTGTCCTCGGCGACCTGGCGCAGATGGGTGAACAGGCCTTCGAGCTTCTCGGCCGGCGCCGCATCGCGCGCGGGGGGAATTGCCTCGGCGACGCCAGAATGGCGGAACAGCTCGTAGGCGACGATCTGCACCGCCGAGGCCAGATTCAGCGATTTGAAATCGGCCGCCACCGGCACGTGCAGGATGGCATGACAGCGGTCCATTTCCTCGTTCGACAGGCCGCTGCTCTCGCGCCCGAAGACCACGGCCACCGGCCCTTTGGCGGCCCCCGCCAGCAGTTCGGGCGCCGCAGTGGCCGGGTCGAGCACCCGCCAGGCGGCCTGCCCGCGCAGGCGGGCCGAGGTGCCGACGGCCAGCACGCAGCCGGCCAGCGCCTCGTCCAGGGTCGAGATCACGCGCGCGGATTCCAGCACGTCCAGCGCACCCACGGCGCGGGCACTGGCGTCCGGGTCCGGGAAGCGCTTCGGGTCGACGAGCACCAGCTCGCGCAGGCCCATCGCGCGCATCGCACGGGCCGCCCCGCCGATATTGCCGGGATGGGTCGTGCCGACCAGCACGATGCGTACGCCCGCCAGCCGATCGGTGCTCACCGGGAAATCTGCGCCGACCGGCGCGTTTGCGGTATTGTGCGCGCCCCATGCAAGCCGCCAGCCTCAATATCGCGATCCGCGCCGCCCGTCAGGCCGGGCGTGTCCTGTTGCGCAACTTCGACCGGGTCGAGGACCTCGCCGTCAGTGTCAAGGGACACAACGACTTCGTCTCGCGCGTCGACCACGAGGCCGAGGCCGCCATCATCCACGAGATCCACAAGGCCTATCCCGAGCACGCGATCTTCGCCGAGGAGTCGGGCCAGCAGGCCGGTAACGAATACGAATGGATCATCGACCCGCTCGACGGCACGACCAACTACCTGCACGGCGTGCCGCAGTTCGGCGTGTCGATCGCGCTGCGCGTGCGCGGCCGGCTTGATCAGGCGGTCGTCTACGATCCGCTGCGCGAAGAGATGTTCACCGCTTCGCGTGGCGGTGGCGCGTACCTGAACGATCGACGCATCCGCGTAACCAAGCGCATCACTCTGGACGGCGCATTGATCGGCACCGGCTTCCCATACCGTGCCGGCGATGCCGACAACGTCGACCGCTATCTGCAAATCTTCCGCGCACTGCTGATTCGCACCGCCGGACTGCGTCGTCCGGGCTCGGCTTCGCTGGATCTCGCCTGGGTCGCCAGCGGCCGCTACGACGCATTCTGGGAATTCGGGCTCGCCCCCTGGGATTTCGCGGCCGGCACGCTGCTGGTGCGCGAGGCCGGTGGCATCGTCACGGATGTCGACGGTGGCGAGGGGTTCTTCGAAACCGGCAACATCGTCGCCGGCAACCTGAAGGTGCACCGGGAACTCCTGCGTACCATGGCCGGCTATCTCGGCGGCATGCGCGCAACGACCAGCCACCCGCCCGCAGATACGGAACCCGCGCAGACCACCGACCCCGACGACTGAGACCGGCCGCGCCCGCCGCCGCCTCAACGCCCGGCCCGCTCCGGCGCGGGTGGACGGTAGTTCAGAAATTTCAGCACGGGAAAGCGCCGCACCAGCGGCGCCAGCCAGCTGCGCTCGTTCATCGCCAGCGCGTACTCCACATACACCGGATCGCCGGACAGGTGCCGCTCCTCGGTGTAGGCGCGCAGCCAGTAGATGCCGTTCAGCATCAACAGCATCAGACAGTGCCGAACCGCGTCCGCGGCGCTGCCGAGCGTGATGAACGGAACGCTGATCAACCACCAGCTGAGGTTCTTCGACCAGTACGCCGGATGCTTCGAGTAACGATACGGACCGCCGGTGATGATGCCGCGATGCGTAAGGTTTGAAAACCGCAGGCCGAATGCGACCGTGGCCAGTCCGTAGATCGCCAGCAGCAGCAGGATCGCGCCGCCCCAGAACAGGTACGGCGCGGTCGCGCCCCAGACGAAGGGCTCGCCGTTCGCAAGCCACGGACCCCACATGCGCGCGCCGTCTTCATACGGTAGATACGTGCGATAGACGAACGACCACAGCGGCTGATAGCAGATCAGCGCCGCCAGCCAGCCGACCAGGGTCGACTGCGTCGAGCGGATGTGCGCGTCGAACAGCCGCAGTGTGGTGACGTATCCAAAGGTTGCGAACAGCAGGTCCATGCTGAACAGCAATCGGTAGCTGAGATCGTAGAACAGCCGGAATTCGTCCCAGATGTGGGTGAAGTCGAAGCCGCGATAGAAATGGATATCCGTGGTGAAGAACACCAGCATCAGCGGCAGGAAGAACGCCTTCACCCCCCAGCCGAGCGCGTGCTGTTTGAGCACCTGGCGGTTCAGCCCTTTCCAGCGCCCCGCGAACAAAAGGCCCGCATGATAGTAGCCGTCATGCGGCGCGCTCTGTCGCCGGTCGGTCCAGAAGAAATACGGCACCGCCAGCACGATGAGCGCCGGCAGCGCGAGGCGCAGCATGCGCCAGAACGGCGCGTAGAACGAGCCGTGGTACTCGTGCAGCAGCCAGTACACGAAACCGATGCACACGAAGGTGCCATACAGCCCCAGAAGTTTGAGACCGACGCGGTTGAGGTCAAACTCGTTGGGCGGATCCGCGGCCAGACCGGCGTTGCGCAGCATGCGCCCGCGCAGACGCAACACCTCGCCAGTGGCAATGAAACCGGCGGCCGCCGCCATGACGATCATCGCGGCGACGGCGACGTCGAGCTCCGGCATGCGCACGACGAACACCATCGCAGCCATGCCACAGGCCAAGCCGCCGAGGTTCAGCCAGAGATTGGTGCAGGAAGCCGGCAGCGGTGGGCGGGCGCCCGACACGAGGCGTTCGACCGACCTAGCCGGCCGCGACCGCGGTCTGGCACAGCCCCATCAGCCCGCCAGGGAACACGCCGGCCACGAGCATGGCCAGCCCGTTGATGCCGAGGATCACGCGCGTATCCATCGCACCGCGCGCGGGCGCCTCGCCGCGCGCTTCGTCGAAATACATCAGCTTGACAATACGCAGGTAGTAAAACGCGCCGATCACCGAGAATACGACAGCAACAATCGCGAGCCACACCAGGCCCACGTCCACGACGACCTCGAGCACGACCAGCTTCGCGTAGAAGCCCACGGTCGGCGGCACGCCCGCCATCGAGAACATGATCAGCAGCATCAGGAATGCGAGCCACGGACTGCGCTCATTGAGCCCGCGATAGTCGTCCAGCGACTCGGCCTCGAATCCGGCCTTCGACAGGGCAATGACGATGCCGAAGGCACCGAGCGCCATGAACGCGTAGACGATGGCGTAGAACACGGCGGCCGAATAGCCGTCCTCGTTTCCGGACAGGATGCCGAGCACGATGAAACCGACGTGCGAGATCGTCGAATAGGCCAGCATGCGCTTGATGTTGGTCTGCGCAATCGCAACCAGATTGCCGATCGCCAGCGACAGGACCGACAGCACCACGAGCATTCCCGACCAGTCCTCATGCAGACTCTGCAAGCCGTCGCCCAGAATTCGCAGCGCCAGCGCGACGGCGGCGATCTTCGGTGCGCTGCCGACCAGTGCGGCCACCGCAGTCGGCGCGCCGTGATAGACGTCCGGCACCCACATGTGGAACGGCACGGCGCCGAGCTTGAACGCGACGCCGACGACGATGAACACCAGACCGAACACCAGCACGATGCGCGGTCCGGCGTTGCCATCGGTCAGCGCCCGGGAAACCTCGGCGAAATCCACGCTGCCCGTGACCCCGTAGATCATGGATATGCCGTACAGCAGCAGGCCGGAGGCGATCGCGCCAAGCACGAAATACTTCATCGCCGATTCGCTCGCAAGCCCCGAATCGCGATCGAACGCGACCAGCGCATACAGCGACAGCGACAGCAGTTCCAGGCCGAGATACGCAATCAGGAAGCTGTGCGCGGAAATGATCACCATCGTGCCAAGCTGGGCCATGAGCCCGAGCACAAAGAACTCGCCCTTCAGCAGGCCGCGGTCGCGCAGGTAATCCCGCGCATAGGCGAATACGCCGACCGTGGCCAGGGCACTGGCGATCTTCAGCAGATCGCTCATCGGATCGCGCACATAGGCGCCGGAAAAGGCCGTGCGTACCTCGCTCGAATAACCAGCCACCAGCAGACCGACCAGCCCGAGCAGGGTGATCTGTGACAGCGCATAGGTCCAAGCGCGGCGGCGGTCGTCCAGAAACACGTCCACCACGAGGATCACACAGGCCGCGGTGAGCAGAACGATCTCGGGCAACACGGTTTGCAGGTCGGCGTTCATCAGACTCATGGCGCGACTAGAGTTTGGAGACCGTCAGGTGTGCGAGCAGGTGTTCGACCGACCCCTGCATCAGCTCGATCAGTGGCGCAGGCCAAACGCCGAAGACCAGCACCGGCACCGCGAGGGTCGCGAGCACCAGGCCTTCGCGCGCGGAGAGATCCTGCAGGTTTGCGACCTTGTCGTTGCCGACCGGCCCGTACACCACGCGCTTGACCAGCCACAGAGAATACGCCGCGCCCAGGATCAGGGTCGTGGCCGCGACGAACGCGATCCAGAATCCGGCCTTGAAGCTCGACAGGATCACCATGAACTCGCCGACGAATCCCGAGGTGCCGGGCAGGCCGGAATTCGCCAGCGCGAAGAACACCATGAATGCGGCGAACACCGGCATGGTGTTCACCACGCCACCGTAGTCGGCGATCTGGCGACTGTGCACACGGTCGTAGAGCACACCCACGCACAGGAACAGCGCGCCGGAGATGAAACCGTGGGAGATCATCTGCACGACCCCGCCCGCGACCCCGAGCTGGGCGTCCTGGATGTCACCGGTGTTCGCGAGGATGCGAAACACGATGAACAGACCGAGCGTGACGAAACCCATGTGCGCAATCGACGAGTACGCAATGAGCTTCTTCATGTCTTCCTGGACCAGCGCCACGAAACCGATGTAGGCCACGGCGACCAGCGACAGGCCGATCACCAGCCAGTCGAGATGCGCGCTGGCATCCGGGGTGATCGGCAGCGCGAACCGGATGAAGCCGTAGGCCCCGAGCTTCAGCATGATCGCCGCCAGAATGACCGACCCCCCGGTGGGGGCTTCGACGTGCGCGTCCGGCAGCCAGGTGTGCACCGGCCACATCGGCACCTTGACCGCGAACGCGATCAGGAACGCGAGGAAAATCAGGGTCTGCGCCGTCATGCCCAGACCGAGGGCATGGAAGTCCAGGATCGCGAAGCTAGAAGACTGCACATACATGTAGATCAACGCGACGAGCAGGAACACCGAGCCGAAGAACGTGTACAGAAAGAACTTGAGCGTTGCGTACACGCGTCGCGGTCCGCCCCAGATGCCGATGATCAGGAACATCGGCACCAGCAGCGCTTCCCAGAACACGTAGAACAGGATCGCATCCAGCGCGGCGAACACCCCGTTCATGAAGCCTTCCATGACCAGGAACGCCCCCATGTACAGCGCGGTACGGCGCGTGATCACCTCCCAGCCTGCAATCACGACCAGCACCGTGGTGAAGGTCGTCAGGAGAATCAGCGGCACCGAAAACCCGTCCACGCCAAGGTGGTAGTAGATCGAGAAGCGTTCGATCCATGCGACCCGCTCGACGAACTGCATGGCCGCGGACGCTGTATCGAAACTCGTGTACAGCGGCAGGCTCAGAACAAACGTCGCCAGCGCAACCGCAAGCGCCCCCCAGCGCGCCGAGGACCGGCGCTCGCCGAGCGCGATGACCAGCGCACCGCCGATGATCGGCAGCCAGATGACAATACTGAGCAGGGGCCAGCCGTTCATTCGCGGATCAACCGTTCAGGTACCAGGACAGCAGCACGAGCAGACCGACGATCATCGCGAATGCGTAGTGGTACAGATAGCCGGTCTGCACGCGACGGACGACCGCGGCAATGCGACCGACGAGATTTGCCGAGCCGTTCACGACCACGCCGTCGATCAGTGTCGCGTCGCCACCACGCCACAGCGCACGCCCCAGCCCGCGTCCGCCACCGGCGAACAGCGACTGATAGATCTCGTCGAACCAGTACTTGCGATCGAGGATCGTGTGGATAAACGAGAAACGCTGGCGCAGTGTTTCGGCCAGCGCCGGCTGACGCAGGTAGAGATACCAGGCCGCCAGCACGCCGGCCGCGGCCAGCCAGAACGCCGGCCCCATCAGACCGTGCTGCACAAAGCCGAGCACGCCATGCCAGCCCTTGCCGAGTTCGGCCAACACATCGTGCCGCGCGGAGACCACGATCGCCTCACCGAACCAGCCGTCGAACAGCAACGGACCGATCGTGACCGCGCCAATCATCACGGACGGAATCGCGAGCAGGATCAACGGGATGGTCACGACCGCCGGCGACTCGCGCAGATGCTCGCGCGTGTGGGCATCCATCCGCGGTTCGCCGTGGAACACCAAGAAAAACATCCGGAACGAATAGAACGCCGTAACGAACACGCCGCCGAGAACCAGCCAGTAGACCAGCCCCGCTCCGGGCAGGCTCGAGTGGTGCACCGCCTCGATGATCGCATCCTTGGAAAAGAACCCGGCAAAACCCGGCGTACCGATCAGGGCCAGCGAACCGATCAGTGAGGTCCAGTAGGTGATCGGCATGTACTTGCGCAGACCACCCATGTTGCGGATGTCCTGATCATGGTGCATCGCGATGATCACGGAACCGGCCGCCAGGAACAGCAGCGCCTTGAAAAACGCATGCGTCATCAGGTGGAAGATGGCGCCCGCGTAGGCCGACACCCCGAGCGCGACGGTCATGTAGCCGAGCTGCGAGAGTGTCGAGTACGCGACGACCCGTTTGATGTCGTTCTGCACGATGCCGACCAGACCCATCATGAATGCGGTAAGACCGCCCATGACCAGCACGAACGACAGCGCAGTCTCCGAAAGCTCGTAGAGCGGCGACATGCGCGCGACCATGAACACCCCGGCCGTGACCATGGTCGCGGCGTGGATCAGCGCGGAGATGGGCGTCGGGCCTTCCATGGAATCCGGCAGCCAGACGTGCAGGGGCATCTGCGCGGACTTGCCCATCGCGCCGATGAACAGCAGGATGCCGATCAGCGTCATGACCGACCAGGACGAAGCGCCGAACACCTGGATCGTCGCATCGCCGAGACCCGGAGCGGCCGCGAACACCGTCCGGTAATCCAGCGAGCCGAAGTAGTAGTAGATCGCCGCGATACCGAGCAGGAAGCCGAAATCGCCGACCCGATTGACCAGGAATGCCTTGAGGTTCGCGCGGATCGCCGACTCGCGCGTCATGTAGAACCCGATCAGCAGATACGAAACCAGCCCGACCGCCTCCCAGCCGAAGAACAGCTGCAGGAAGTTGTTCGACATGACCAGCATCAGCATCGAGAACGTAAACAGCGCGATGTAGGAAAAGAACCGCTGATAGCCGTGCTTGCGCACGCGCGAATCGTCGGGCCAGTTCTCCTCGTCGTGCGCCATGTAGCCGATGGTGTAGATGTGCACCATCAGTGACACGAAGGTCACGACCACCATCATCAGCGCAGTGAGCCGGTCGACCAGGAAGCCGATCTCGAAGCGCACGCCCTCGCTGAGTGCCCAGGTGTACAGGCTCATCTCGATCGCGGGGTCGCCATCGAGCGCAAGCCGCTTGAGCGTGTAGAAGCTTGCGACACACGCGGCGGCCACGCCGGCGATGGTCACCGTGTGCGCACCGCGCCGGCCGATTCGATGTCCGAAGAACCCCGCGATCAGGGCGCCGATCAGCGGCGCGAGGATGACGGTCAGCAATACTTCACGCATGCCCTAGCCCTTCAGCTCGCCAAGGTCGGCGACGTTGATGGTGCGCCGGTTGCGGAACAGCACGACCAGGATTGCCAGCCCGATCGCGGCCTCGGCGGCAGCCACCGTAAGGATGAAGAACACGAACACCTGACCGGTCGTGTCGTCGAGATAGCGCGAGAACGCGATGAAGTTCATGTTCACCGCGAGCAGCATCAGCTCGATGCACATCAGAAGCAGGATCACGTTCTTGCGGTTGATGAAAATGCCCGCGATGCTCAGGCCAAACAGGATCGCCGCCAGAATCAGGTAGTGCGCCAGACTGACCATGCCCTACTCCTTGCGCTCGGGTGGCATGGAGACCATGCGCAGGCGATCCGCGGCGCGCACCGACGCCTGCTTCGAGGGGTCCTGGCTGCGCGTGCCCACGCGCCGGCGCAGCGTCAGCGCAATCGCCGCCACGATGGCAACGAGCAGGATCACCGCGGCCACCTCGAACGCGAACATGTGTGTCGTGTACAGCACCGCACCGAGTTCCTCGGTGTTGCTGTAGCCGGCCGGATGGGCGCCGGGCGCACCGAAACGCCCGAGACCGAAGGCCTCGGGCCCGACGACCAGCGCCATCTGCGCGACGATGGCCACGGCCACGAAGATGCCGACCGGCAGGTAGCGTATGAATCCAGCCCGGAGCGCGGCGATGTTGATGTCCAGCATCATGACGACAAACAGGAACAGCACCATCACGGCACCGACGTAGACCAGCACCAGCGCGATGGCGAGAAACTCCGCCTCCAGCAGCAGCCACAGCGCCGCGCTGGAAAAAAACGCGTAGACAAGGAACAGCGCGGAATGCACGGGATTGCGCGCGGTGATCACCATGACCGCCGCGAACAGCAGGTTTGCGCCAAACAGGTAAAACAGGATGTCGGTCAGTTCCACGTTCGCCCCCGAGCCCTACCGATACGCCGAGTCGGCCGAGCGGTCGGCGGCGAGCTGATTTTCGTGCCGGTCGCCGATGGCCAGCAGCATGTCCTTAGTCATCACATGCTCACCGCGATTTTCAAAGTGGTACTCATACACGCGGGTCTCGACGATGGCATCGACCGGACACGCCTCCTCGCAGAATCCGCAGTAGATGCACTTGAACAGGTCGATGTCGTAGCGCGTGGTGCGGCGGCTGCCGTCGGCCCGCGGTGCGGCCTCGATCGTGATCGCCAGCGCCGGACAGACCGCCTCGCAGAGCTTGCAGGCGATGCAGCGCTCCTCGCCGTTCGGGTAGCGGCGCAGCGCATGCAGTCCGCGGAAGCGCGGCGACTGCGGCGCACGCTCATCCGGGTACTGGAGCGTGAACTTCTTCGCGAACAGGTGCCGGCCCGTGACGCCGAGCCCGCGCCGCAGCTCAGCGAGCGTCAGACTGCGCAGATAGCGCCAGAAGGTGCCGATCATGCCGCCCTCCGGTCGAACCACCAGGGCATTTCACCGAGCACCATGACCGCGACCACGATCAGCCACACAATCGTGATCGGAATGAAAACCTTCCAGCCCAGTCGCATGATCTGGTCGTAGCGATAGCGCGGGAAGGTTGCACGGAACCAAAGGAACAGGAACAGGAAGACGGCGGTCTTGCCGACCAGCCAGAACAGCCCCGGCACCCAGGCGAACCAGTCCTCGAGATACGGAATGCCCTCGAACGGCGACAGCCAGCCGCCGAAGAACATGACCGCGCTCAGTGCCGAGACGAGGATCATGTTCGCGTACTCGGCAAGGAAGAACACCGCAAAGGCCATGCCGGAGTACTCGACATGGAAGCCCGCGACGATCTCGGATTCACCCTCGGCGACGTCAAACGGCGCGCGGTTGGTCTCGGCGACCGCGGAGATGAAATACACGACCAGGATCGGCAACAGCGGCAGCCAATACCAGTGCAGCAGGCTGCCCTGCTGCGCGCGAACGATCTCGCCCATGTTCAGACTGCCGGCCGCGATCAGCACCGCGACCAGCGCAAAGCCCATCGCAATTTCGTACGAGACGATCTGCGCCGCCGAACGCAACGCGCCAAGGAACGCATACTTCGAGTTGGATGCCCAGCCGGCGATGATCACGCCGTAGACCGCGACCGAGGTCAGCGCCAGCAGATACAGCAGTCCGGCGTTGATGTCCGCGAGCACGATGCCGGCATCAAACGGAATCACCGCCCAGGCCGCCAGCGCCGGCGCCATCGCGATGACCGGCGCGAGGATGAACAGAAACTTGTTTGCGCCGGTCGGGATGACGATCTCCTTGACCATCAGCTTCAGCGCATCGGCAATCGGTTGCAGCCAGCCACGGGGACCGACGCGGTTCGGCCCGATGCGCACCTGCATGTAACCGATGATCTTGCGCTCGGCAAAGGTCAGGTACGCAACCGACAGCATCAGCGGCACGAGAATCATCACGACATAGACGACCGTATGCGTCCATACCGGCAGCCAGTTCCAGAACTCGACGATCTTGTCAATCATTCACGGATCGCCTTGATGGTCACCGGTCCGACCTGTGCGCCGAGCATCTCGCTGCCCGCGACACCGGACGGGATCGCCACCGCGCCCTCCGGCAGTGCCGCATCGATGCGCACCGGCAGCACCGTCAGCGCATTGCCCTGATGCACCTCCACGTGCGCGCCATCATCGAGCCCCAGGCGCGTGGCATCGGCCGGCGACAGCCCGACGCTGGTCGAAGTCACGGCATCGCGCGTCGCCTGCAGGGCCTCCGCACGACGCACGACGGCATCAACGGCGTAGATCGGCACTTCGCCGACCCGCCACATCGGCGCCGCAGGCGGTGTTTCGCTCGCCACACTGCCACGCAGTCCGACCTCGGGAACCAGGTCCGCGGTGGCGCTGACCAGCGCATTACGCACGTCCTCGGAGCGATCGAACGCGACGCCCTCGACCCCGAGCCGCTCACCGAGTACGCGCAGCACCTTCCAGGCCGGACGTGCTTCGCCGGGCGGGTTGATCGCCGCGGCCTCGCCCTGCCACTGCCCGGCACAGTTGACCCAAGTACCAGGCGTCTCGACCCAGACACCGACGGGCAACATGACGCTCGCCACGGCGCGCAGCGCGGGCGAATCGAATGCCGTCAGCGCGACCACACAGTCGGCCGCGGCCAGCGCGGACATCGCCGCGCGCGGGTCGAGCAGGTCGCGATCGGGTTCGACGTGCAGCAGCACGTAGGCCTCGAGTCCGGCGTCCAGCATCGACCGCGCCGCCAGTCCGGCCGGACCGTCCACGGCCACCCCCGCCTCGACGCGATGCGGTACGCAGCCGGCAATCCACGCGCCAGCGGCATTGCCGCCCGGTGGCAGCTGACCGAAACGCGCGTCCGTCTGATGCGCAATGAAATCCGCAAGCGAGGCGAGCGTGGCATATTCGGGATGCGCGGTAGCAAGCGCGCCAAGCAACAGGGTTGCGCGTTCGGCCTCGATCAGCGCGCGTGCAATGGAACGCGTCGAATCGTCAACGTCCGCGCGCTCGACGATGCCCGCGATCCCGGCCGCCGGTCGCGTTCCGGTCGCGTCCGCAACGGCGCGTGCAATGGATGCCAGCGCGCCCGTCATGTGCTGGGGTGCGACGATCCACTCGGCATCCAGCTCATGCGATACCGCATAGCGCGCCGGGTTCACGACCCCGAACCAGCCACCGCGGAGTTTGGTCTTGCGCAGACGATGCGCGAGCAGCGGCTGTTCCTTGCGCAGGTTTGCACCGACCACCAGCGCCGCATCGCACTGCTCGAGCTCCGCCATGGTCTGGCCGAGCCACGGGAAAACCGGCGCCTGTGCATCCGCGCTGAAATCGGCCTGGCGCAGGCGGTGATCGACATTGTTCGATCCGAGCCCGCGCGCGAGCTTTTGCAACAGGAACAGGGATTCGACCGTTGCGATCGGGTGCGCCAGCGCGCCGATCGCCGGTCCGCCAGCCGACTTGCGCACCGCATCAAGCCGTTCAGCGGCAAAACCCAGCGCCTCGTCCCAGCCCGCCTCGCGCCAGCGTCCGTCGACGCGCAGCTGCGGCATCAGCAACCGATCGGGGCTCGCGAGACCCTCGTAGGAATAGCGGTCGCGGTCGGAGATCCAGGTCTCGTTGATCGCCTCGTTGTCACGCGGCGCGACCCGCAGCACACGCTGGCGGCGCACATGCAGTTGCAGGTTCGAACCCACGCCGTCGTGCGCGGCGATCGCATTGCGTGCCAGCATCTCCCAGGCGCGCGCCTGGAAGCGGAACGGCTTTGCGGTCAGCGCGCCGACCGGGCAAAGATCGATGACGTTGCCGGACAGTTCCGAATCGACGGTCTTTTCGACATAGGTGCCGATACGCGTGTGTTCGCCGCGGCCGGTCGCACCGAGTTCGCGAATGCCGGCGATCTCCTCGCCAAAGCGCACACAGCGCGTGCAATGGATGCAGCGCGTCATGTCGGTGGCGATCAACGGGCCGAGATCCGGATCGGCGACGACACGCTTGCGCTCCACGAAGCGCGACACATCGCGCCCATAGCCCATTGCGACATCCTGCAGCTCGCATTCGCCGCCCTGGTCGCAGATCGGGCAGTCCAGCGGGTGATTGATCAGCAGGAATTCCATCGTGCCCTTCTGCGCTTCCAGCGCGCGGTTCGAGCGCGTGCGCACAATCATTCCGGCGGTCACGGGCGTTGCACAGGCCGGCAGCGGTTTCGGCGCCTTTTCGACGTCGACCAGGCACATGCGGCAGTTTGCCGCGATGGAAAGCTTCTTGTGATAGCAGAAGCGCGGCACGTCGATGCCGGCGGCATCGGTGACCTCGATGAGCATCTGTCCGGGACGCGCCTCGAGTGTGCACCCGTCGACTTCGATCGTGATCTTCTCGTCGCTCATCCGGATATCCGCGCTCAGGCTGCCAGCAGACTGCGGCCATGTTCGATGTAGTACTCGAACTCGTGCCGGTAGTGACGGATGAAGCTCTGCACCGGCCAGGCCGCCGCGTCGCCGAGCGCACAGATTGTGCGGCCTTCAATACGCCGCGAGACGTCGTCGAGCAGGGCCAGATCCTCGCTGCGGCCCCTGCCATCGAGGATGCGTTTCACAACGCGTGCCATCCAGCCCGTGCCTTCGCGGCACGGTGTGCACTGTCCGCAGGATTCCTCGAAGTAGAAATGCGCGATGCGATAGAGCAGCCGCACCATGTCCGTGCTCTCATCCATGACCATGACCGCGCCGGAGCCGAGCATGGAACCGGCCTTTGCGAGCGAATCGAAATCCATGTTGCAGCCGAGCATGATCTCGCCGGGCAGAACCGGCGCGGAAGACCCGCCGGGGATCACGGCCTTGAGCTTGCGCCCCTTCCAGACTCCGCCCGCCATCGCGAGCAGTTCCTTGAACGCCGTGCCGAGCGGCACCTCGAAGTTGCCCGGGCGTTCGACATGCCCGGACACGGAGAACAGCTTCGGCCCGCCGTTGTTCGGTTTGCCGATGTCCAGAAACCACTGCCCGCCATTGCGCAGGATCGCCGGCACGGAGGCATAGGTCTCGGTGTTGTTGACGACCGTCGGGCGGCCATAGAGGCCGAAGTTCGCGGGAAACGGCGGCTTGAAACGCGGTTGTCCCTTCTTGCCCTCGAGCGATTCGATCAGCGCGGTTTCCTCCCCGCAGATGTACGCACCGGCACCGGCGTGTGAATACAGATCGAAGTCCAAGCCACTGCCGAGAATGTTGCTGCCGAGCAGCCCCGCCACCCGCGCCTCGTCCAGCGCCGCGTCGAACCGACGGATCGGTTCCATGAACTCGCCACGGATGTAGTTGTAGCCGGCACTTGCGCCCAGCGTGTAGCCGGCGATGGCCATGCCCTCGATCAGCAGATGCGGGTTGTAGCGCAGGATCTCACGGTCCTTGCAGGTGCCGGGTTCGCCCTCATCGGAATTGCAGACGAGATAGCGCTGGCCCGGAATGTCGCGCCGGATGAAGCTCCACTTGAGCCCGGTCGGAAAGCCCGCCCCGCCGCGGCCACGCAGCGATGAGGTCTTCAGTTCGGCGATGATCCGCTCGGCCTCCCAGCGTTCGGAAAGCACACGTTTGAGCATCTCGTAACCACCACGCGCGCGGTAGCGTTCCAGCGTCCACGGTTTGTCCTGGTCCGCCGTGGCGAGGTCGATGCCGTCGAGACAGAGTTTGAATTCCGGCATCGCAGCTCAGCCCAGCTCGTCCAGCAGCGCGTCGATGCGCTCCGGCGTCAGGTTTTCGTGATAGGTGTCGCCGAGCATCAGCATGGGCGCGCCCACGCAGGCGCCGAGGCACTCGACTTCCTTCAGGGTGAACCGGCCGTCGTTGGTCGTCTCGCCGAGCCCGATTCCGAGCCGCTTGCGCAGGTGCTCGACAATCATGTCGGAACCGCGCAGCCAGCAGGAGATGTTCGTGCAGATGCAGAGTTTGTGACGACCGACGGGCTTGAGTTCGTACATGGAGTAGAACGTCGCGACCTCGTAGACCGCGATCGGCGGCATATCCAGATAGGCAGCCACGTCATTCATCAGCGTCTCGGTCAGCGCACCGCGGTTCGCGTTCTGCACCAGCGTGAGTGCGGCCATGACGGCTGACTGGCGACGTTCCTTCGGATACTTCGCGACCTCTCGATCGATCGCTGCACGCAGCTTCGTGTCGAACAGCGTGGACTTGTCCCGGGGCGCGGCGACCATCACGCTCATCGGTCGACCTCCCCAAAGACGATGTCCTGGGTTCCGATCACGGCAACCACGTCCGCAAGCATGTGGCCGCGGACCATCTCGTCGAGCGCGGACAGATGCATGAAGCCGGGCGCACGCAGCTTGAGTCGATACGGCTTGTTCGCGCCGTCCGAGACGATGTATGCGCCGAACTCGCCCTTCGGGGCCTCGACCGCCGCGTAAACCTCGCCGGGCGGCGGGCAATAGCCCTCGGTGAACAGCTTGAAGTGGTGAATCAGCGCTTCCATGTCGCTTTTCATGGTGGCGCGCGGCGGCGGCGAAACCTTGTGATCATCGAGCATCACCGGGCCGGGGTTCGCGCGCAGCCACTCGATGCACTGGCGGATGATGCGGCTGGACTCACGCATCTCGGCCATGCGCACGAGGTAGCGGTCGTAGCAGTCGCCGTTTTTTCCGACCGGAATATCGAACTCCAGCCGATCATAGACCTCGTAGGGCTGCTTCTTGCGCAGGTCCCATGCAATGCCGGAGCCACGCAGCATGGGGCCGGTGAAGCCGAGCGCGAGTGCGCGCTCCGCGGTGACCTCGCCGATACCGACCGTGCGCTGCTTCCAGATGCGATTGTCGGTCAGCAGGGTTTCGTAGTCGTCCACGCAAGCGGGGAACCGATCGGTGAACGCCTCGATGAAATCCAGCAGCGATCCGGCACGCGCGGCGTTCATGCGCTGGACATCCTTCTCGTTGTGCCAGCGCGACGCTTCGTAGTTCGGCATGCGCGAGGGCAGATCGCGGTACACGCCACCGGGACGATAGTAGGTCGCATGCATGCGCGCGCCGCTGACCGCCTCATAGCAGTCCATGAGGTCCTCGCGCTCGCGAAACGCATACAGGAACACGGTCATCGCGCCGATATCCAGCGCATGCGTGCCGATCCACATCAGGTGGTTCAGGATGCGCGTGATCTCGTCGAACATGACACGGATGTACTGCGCGCGCAGCGGAGGCTCGATGCCAAGCAGGCGCTCGATTGCCGCGACGTAGGCATGCTCGTTGCACATCATCGAAACGTAGTCGAGCCGGTCCATGTAGCCGATCGACTGGTTGTAGGGTTTCGATTCCGCGAGCTTTTCCGTTGCGCGATGCAGGAGCCCGATGTGCGGATCGGCGCGCTCGATGACCTCGCCGTCCAGTTCCAGCACCAGACGCAGCACACCATGCGCCGACGGGTGCTGCGGCCCGAAGTTCATGGTGTAGTTGCGGATCTCAGCCATTCGCGTCGCCTTCCGCGAGCGGGCGATCCACTAGATAGCGATGGTCATCGCGAATCACGCGCGGCACGAGCACGCGCGGTTCAATGGAAACCGGCTCGTAGACGACCCGCTGTTTTTCCGGGTCGTAGCGAACTTCCACATGCCCGGACAGCGGAAAGTCCTTGCGGAAGGGATGCCCGATGAAACCGTAGTCCGTCAGGATGCGGCGCAGGTCCGGATGGCCGTCGAACAGAATGCCGAACAGATCGAAGGCCTCGCGTTCGCACCAGTTCGCCGCCGGCCATACCGGCACCAGCGAATCAACACGCGGCAGGCCGTCGGGCAGGAACACCTTCACGCGCATGCGCCAGTTGTGCGCAACAGAAAGGAGCTGCGCCGCGACGCAGAAACGCCGGTCCAGCGGCCAGGCGCCCACCGATGCCGATGACTCGACGCCACGCGAAAACCCGGTGACGCTGGCCGACGCGGTGTTCCACTCACCGCTTGCATATCCGAGATAGTCGATGCCAGTCAGATCGGTCAGCTGGGTGAAAGCAAGATCCGCGTCATCTCGAAGCGCGGTGCAAACGGCTCGCCAGTCTGCCGCGCCCACCTCGAGGTTCAGTTCCCCGTAGGCGCTCACGATCTCTATCGCACGCCCCGCAAACCGCTCGGCAACGACCGCGTGCAGGCGATCGACGCGGCGTTCGGTCGCGACGGCCGTGGACGGATCAGCCATCTAGCGCGCGATCCTGGTGCCGGAGCGGCGGATTTTGTTGTGCAACTGCAGGATGCCGTAGAGCAATGCCTCGGCGGTTGGCGGACAACCCGGCACATAGACATCCACGGGCACAACCCGGTCACAGCCCCGCACGACCGAGTAGGAGTAGTGGTAGTAGCCGCCACCGTTCGCGCAGGAGCCCATCGAGATCACCCAGCGCGGTTCGGCCATCTGGTCGTAGACCTTGCGCAGGGCCGGGGCCATCTTGTTGACCAGCGTGCCGGCGACGATCATGACGTCGGACTGACGCGGACTCGGGCGAAACAGCATGCCGAAGCGGTCCATGTCATAGCGCGCCGCAGCCGCGTGCATCATCTCGACCGCACAGCAGGCCAGGCCGAAGGTCATCGGCCACATCGAGCCGGTCCGGGCCCAGTTCACCAGGTCGTCGAGCCTGGCCGTCAGGAAGCCCTCGCGCAGCGCGCCCTCTACCGAGGCCGCGTTATTCCCACTCGAGAGCACCACGTTTCCACTCGTATATGAAACCGACGACGAGGATGCCCAGGAACACCATCATCGCCCAGAAGCCGACCCAACCGATCTGGTCGAGAACGACGGCCCACGGAAAGAGAAACGCTATCTCCAGATCGAACAGGATGAACAGGATCGCGACGAGGTAGTAGCGCACGTCGAATTTCATGCGCGTGTCTTCGAAGGCTTCGAAGCCGCATTCGTACGGGGAGAGCTTGGCCGGGTCCGGCTTGCGCTGGCCGAGCGCAAACCCGGCGGCGAGCAATACAAGCGCAACGCCACCCGAAATGACGAGGAAGATCAGCACCGGAAGATAGTTTTCTAGCATGACGCTGCTGTCTCGTCGCGGCCCGTGCGGCGCTATCCGCCCACAGCAGTGCGGGCAGGAAAGAGGCGAAAGTCTAGCGATGCGCCGCGCAGACTGTCAACCCGGGCCATGGTCCGAATTTCTTTATTTTTCATCGGCTTAGTTTGCTTTTCCGGGCATAAAAAAACGGTATCGTCAAACGGATACCGTTTCCATGCGCCCAGTGCCGATTTCAGCGCCTGCGGCTGCGAACCGCGACAGATGAGCCGCAACGAATTCTGACTCGAATGGTGCCGACGGCCGGACTTGAACCGGCACGGCTTGCGCCACCGCCCCCTCAAGACGGCGTGTCTACCAATTCCACCACGTCGGCGGAGTCAGAGCTGTCCACAAACTGTCGCGACACTGCGCGAATGCCCGGTGACACGGGCCAATCCGCGGGAACGGTTCCGTTGTCCCGCACTCAAGGTCTTGGATCAGTCGGCGGCCGGCGGCGGCGCGGAAATGCCCGCACCCTGATCGCTGGCCGGCGGCGGCGCATCCGGTGCAACCGTCACGGCGGGCGCGGCATCGGTCGCCTCCGCGGCTGGAGCCGCGATCTCGGTGGCCGGCAACCCCACGCCTTCCATGATGTCGGTGCGTGGCGCGGGCCGGGTCGCGAGCCAGGCGAGCGCCATGCTGGTCAGGAAAAAGCCGGTGGCCAGGAGCGCCGTGGTCCGCGTCAGGAACGAGGCCGCGCCACGTGCGCCGAACACGGTCGCCGACGCACCGCTGCCGAACGCCGCACCCATGTCGGCGCCGCGACCGTGCTGCAAAAGCACGAGCGCGATAAGGCCCACGGCCAGCATCACATGCACCACCAGCAGTACGGTCAGCAACATTCAGGCAGCTCGACAGATTGTCAGAAAATCAGCCGCGATCAGCGAAGCACCGCCGATCAGGCCCCCATCAATGTCCGCCTGGGCAAGCAACTCTGCGGCATTCTTGGCGTTCATGCTGCCACCGTAGAGAATCTGCACGCCCTCGGCCACCGTGGCATCGCGGTCGGCGATGCGCCCACGGATGAACGCATGCACGGCCTGCGCCTGTTCGGGTGTGGCGGTACGACCCGTGCCGATCGCCCAGACCGGCTCGTAGGCAATCACGCCGTCGGCCAGCGCGGCCACGCCTTCGAGCTCGATCACCGCGTCGATCTGGCGTGCCACGACTTCGTTGGTGATGCCGGATTCGCGCTCGTCGAGTGTCTCGCCAATGCAGAAAATCGGCCGCAGCCCCGCGGCACGCGCAACCTGGTACTTCTTAGCGACCACCGCGTCGGTCTCGCCATACAGCGAGCGCCGCTCGGAATGACCGACGATGACGCTCGTGCTGCCAAACTCCTTGAGCATCGCGGCCGAAATCTCGCCGGTGAACGCGCCCTTGGCTTCCGTGGAAAGGTTCTGCGCCCCCCAGGTGACGGCGCTGCCCGCGAGCTGTTCGGAGACCTGCTGGAGCAGCACGTAGGGCACGAACACCGCAACCTCACATGCGACCGGCGTGGCGGCGAGGCCCTCAAGCACGCCGCCCAACAGCTCCCGCGCACTGGCGCGCGAACCGTTCATTTTCCAGTTGCCGGCCACCAGCGGCTGCCGCATCGGTCTCTCCAACACAGTCAAAAAGGCCGCGCAGGATACCTTTTTTGGGTCGCTTTGATCAATCCACACCGCGGCGGCGGCGGCCGGACGCGGCGCCCGCAGGGGCAATCGACGTTGCGGTTCCGGCACCCACGCCCGTATCGTGCGCGCCCGATGTGGACAAAGATTCGCGAAACGATCAAGGCGCACTGGCACGAACTTGCCGCGAGCCGGCCGGGCCAGCGCTTCGAGGACCGCTTCCGGCGGCGGCACGGCGAGGGGCCACGCTGGTTCGGCCTCGGCAGCCTGATTGCGATCGCTTCGGGTTCTGCGCTGATCACGGCCGGGCTGGTCATGCTGGTGACGCCCGGCCCCGGATTACTGGTGCTGGTCGTGGGGCTGGCGCTGATCGGTCAGGAGTTTCGCGTAGTCGCGAGATTGCTTGACCGCGGCGAGTTGCTGCTGCGCGCCTGGGCGGGACGGATTCACGCTTGGTGGGTGCGTACGCCGCCAGCGAAACGCTGGACGGTCGTGATCCTGATCGGCCTCACAAGCCTGGTGGTGTTGATTCTGCTCGCGCGCTGGGCCTTCGCATGGGTGAGTGGCTGGTTCTAGCAGGTTGTTGAAAAGAGAATTTCAACAGCCTGATATCGCGAGACAGGGACGTCTCGCCCGAAAATCGAACACGCAAGTGGTTGATTTTCGTGAGCAGCCGAAAACCGCCCTTTCCGGTTGTTACTGAAAAGCCCGGACGTGTCTTTTCAACAGGACACTAGGCCGCGCCGGTCACTCCAGTGATCACGCCTTTCAGCTCAAGCGCAATGCGCTCGACGTTTGCGGCATCACGCCCCTCGACCATGATGCGGACCAGCGGCTCGGTACCGCTCGGCCGCAGCAGGATCCGGCCGTGGCCGTTCAGTTCGGCTTCCGCGTCCGCCAGGGCCCGCTGTACGGACTCGGCGTTCAGCACGGCCTTCTTGTCCTCCGCGCTGACGTTGACCAGCACCTGCGGATAGCGCGGCATCTCGGTGCGCAGCTCACGCAGTGACTTGCCGGTGCGACGCATCTCGGCGAGCACCTGCAGCGCCGCGACAATGCCGTCACCCGTGGTCGTGCGATCCAGGCAGATGATGTGGCCAGAGGACTCGCCCCCCAGCGTCCAGCCGTTGGCGCGCAGGTTTTCGAGCACGTAGCGGTCTCCGACCTGGGCGCGCGACAGCGGCACGTCGAGCGCATTCAGCGCCTCCTCGAGCCCGAAGTTGCTCATGACGGTGCCGACCACGCCATGCAGTTCGCCGGCCGCGTAACGTCCACGGGCGATGATGTAGAGCAGTTCGTCGCCATCGACGACCTCGCCGCGATCATCGACCATCACCACCCGGTCGCCGTCACCGTCGAGCGCGATACCGAGATCGGCTCGCGCCTCGACGACCGCCCTCTGCAGGGCCTGTGGGCGTGTGGACCCGCAGTCCGCGTTGATGTTCAGCCCGTCCGGGCTGACGCCCATGGTCGTTACGCGCGCGCGCAGTTCGCCGAACACGTGCGGGGCGATGTGATAGGTCGCTCCGTGCGCGCAGTCGAGCACGATGCGCAGCCCCTCCAGGGAGGTGGAAATCGGCACCGTGGACTTGCAGAACTCGATATAGCGACCAGCGGCGTGATCGATGCGCCGCGCCTTGCCCACGCGCTCGGCCGCGACCATTTCCAGCGGCAGCTCCAGCGCCCGCTCGATCTCCAGTTCGACTTCATCCGGCAGCTTCTGTCCTTCCGGGGAAAAGAACTTGATGCCGTTGTCGTGGAACGGGTTGTGCGAGGCCGAAATCACGATTCCCGCGTCGGCGCGGAACGTCCTCGTCAGATAGGCGATTGCCGGCGTGGGCATGGGGCCAAGCAGGCCGACGTCGACACCGGCGGACGCCAGCCCGGCTTCGAGTGCCGACTCGAAGACATAGCCGGAGATTCGGGTGTCCTTGCCGATCAGCACGCGCGAGCCGGCACCGCGGCCCAGCACGCGCCCGGCGGCCCAGCCAAGCTTCATCACGAATTCCGGCGTGATCGGCGGTTCGCCGACGCGGCCGCGAATTCCGTCGGTACCAAAAAAACGGCGCTCGTGACTCACGGAACCGGGACCGGGGCAGCGCCGTGGAGCACGGCTTCGGTCATTCTAATGGCGTCGAACGTGGCTCGCACGTCATGCGTTCGCACGATCCGCACGCCGCGCTCCACCGCCAGGACGGCCAATGCCAGACCGCCGGCGAGGCGCTGGCCAACGGGCCGATCCAGCACGCTGCCGATCGTGGACTTGCGGGAAGCGCCGTACAGGATCGGGCAGCCCAGGCCCGCGAAGGCATCCAGCCGCGCGGTCAGTTCCAGGTTGTGCGCAACGGTCTTGCCAAATCCGAATCCTGGATCGATGACCAACCGTTCGCGCGGGATGCCGGCAACCCGCGCCGCGTCGATGCGGCCGGACAGAAACCCAAGAATCTCGCCAATCAGATCGCCGTAACGCGGATCGGCCTGCATGGTGCGCGGCTCTCCGCGCATGTGCATCAGGCACACGGGCACCGCCAACTCACTGGCGGCCGCGAGCGCACCGTCGCGACACAGGGCCTGCACGTCGTTGATGAAGCCCGCGCCAGCGGCAACCGCCGCGCGCATGACTTCGGGCTTGGAGGTGTCGACTGAGATGGGAACATCGAGGCGCGCGTGCAGCGACTCGATGACCGGAACCACGCGCTCGAGCTCTGCCTCGACCGACACCTCGGCGGCGCCGGGGCGGGTGGATTCGCCACCCACGTCGATGATCGCCGCGCCCTCGGCAAGCATCTGCGCAGCGCGGTCGATCGCCTTGGTCGTGCCGACGTGGACCCCACCGTCGGAGAATGAATCCGGCGTGACGTTCAACACACCCATGACCGCGGCCCGGCGCAGGTCCAGCACGCGCCCGGCGCAGTCGAGTTGATCGATCATGGCAGGCTGGAAAGACGACGGCCGGCAAACCGGCCGTCGCTGCGGGGGATCAGAGTCCGGTCAATGCTGCTCGGCCGGGCCACCGATGCCCGCATCCGGTTTCGGCGGACGCTTGGTCGACGATTCACGCGACCCGCTCGCGCGTCCATTGCCGCCACCGCGGTCGCCCGAATCCCAGTCCGCGGGCGGGCGTGGGTCGCGACCCTGCATGATGTCGTCGATCTGCTCGGAATCGATGGTCTCGTACTTGATCAACGCATCGGCCATCGTGTGCAGCTTGTCCATGTTGTCCGTGAGGATCTGCTTCGAGCGCTGATAGTTGCGGTCGATCAGTGCGCGCACTTCCTCGTCGATTGCACGCGCGGTGTCATCCGAGACCTGCTTGTGCTGCGTGACCGAGTGACCCAGGAAAACCTCCTGCTCCTCGTCGCCATACGACAGCGGTCCCATCTTGTCCGACAGGCCCCACTGCGTGACCATGCGCCGGGCGATTTCGGTGGCGCGCTGGATGTCGTTTGACGCACCGGTCGTCACCGCGCCGTCACCAAAGATCAACTCCTCGGCGATGCGCCCGCCATACAGGCTCGAAATCTGGCTTTCCAGATAATCGCGGGAATGGCTGTAACGATCCTGCTCCGGCAGGAACATCGTCACGCCGAGCGCGCGCCCGCGCGGAATGATCGTGACCTTGTAGACCGGATCGTGCGCCGGCACGGAGCGGCCGACGATTGCATGCCCGGCCTCGTGATAGGCGGTCAGCTTCTTTTCGTCGTCGGTCATGACCATGGAACGGCGCTCCGCGCCCATCATGATCTTGTCCTTGGCCTTTTCCATGTCGTCCATGTCGACGAGCTTCTTGTTCGCGCGCGCGGCGAACAGCGCGGCCTCGTTGACCAGGTTCGCAAGATCGGCGCCCGAGAAACCCGGCGTGCCACGCGCGATGACGTTCGGCTTGACGTCGTCGGAGACCGGCACCTTGCGCAGATGCACCTTGAGGATCTGCTCGCGGCCGCGGATGTCCGGCAGCGGCACCACGACCTGGCGGTCGAACCGCCCGGGACGCAACAGCGCCGGGTCCAGCACGTCGGGCCGGTTTGTCGCGGCGATCACGATGATGCCCTCGTTGCCCTCGAAGCCGTCCATTTCGACCAGCAGCTGGTTCAGGGTCTGTTCGCGTTCGTCATGGCCGCCGCCGAGACCCGCACCACGGTGCCGGCCGACGGCGTCGATCTCGTCGATGAAGATGATGCACGGCGCATGCTTCTTGGCCTGTTCGAACATGTCGCGCACACGCGATGCGCCAACACCGACGAACATTTCGACGAAATCCGAGCCCGAGATCGTGAAGAACGGCACCTTCGCCTCGCCCGCGATGGCGCGCGCGAGCAGCGTCTTGCCGGTGCCGGGCGAGCCGACCATCAGCACGCCGCGCGGAATCTTGCCGCCGAGCTTCTGGAACTTGCTCGGGTCGCGCAGGAACTCGACGAGTTCGGCAACCTCTTCCTTCGCTTCCTCGACACCCGCGACATCGCTGAAGGTGACCTTGACTTGGTCCTCGCTCAACAGCCGCGCGCGGCTCTTGCCGAACGACAGCGCGCCACGGCCACCCGCGCCGCCCTGCATCTGGCGCATGAAGAAGATCCACAGACCGAAGATCAACAGCAGCGGGAACCAGTGCACGAGCAGCTGCTGGAAGATCGATTCGCGCTCGATCGGCTTGGTGTTGATCTTCACGTTGCGGTCGATCAGCGTGTCGATCAGGCGGTCGTCGCCCGGGTCCAGGGTCATGAACCGGTCACCGGACGGGCGCCGCGCGGTGATCGAGCCCTCCTCGCGGTTGATGAACACCTCGTCGACCTGCCCGGTGGTGACCTGATCGATGAAGTCCGAATAGGCCACGGCGGGCACCTGGCCCTGACGCAGCGAGAAGCTGTTGAACACGCCCATCAGGACGACGACGATGATCACCCACAAAATCAGTTGTTTGGCCATGTCACTCATTGGTGTGATCTCCGGAAAGGTCACGCGGACCACGGGGAGATTCGGCTTCGGATACCGGCATTCTAGCCGCGTTCGGCGGCCTCGGGCGATGAGGATTCGCTACCGCCGCGATAGTCGCGCGCAATCACGTACTGTTCCCGCGAACGGTCCCGCGAGGCTGCGGGCTTGCGCTGCACCACGCGCGCGAAGCGCTTGCGCAGGTCCGCCACCAGGGTCTCGAAGCCATCGCCAACAAAGGCCTTGATGACCAGCGTGCCACCCTGGTTCAGCCATTGGACGGCAAAATCCCGCGCCAGTTCAGCAAGATACATCGCCCGCGGTTGGTCGATCGTGCGCGCCCCGCTCAGATTGGGGGCGAGGTCCGACAACACAAGGTCCACGCGCCTGCCGGCGAGCGCACGCTCCAGATTTGCGAGCACCTCGTCGGACCGGAAGTCGCCCTGGATGAACCCGACCCCGTCGATCGGCGGCATCTCCAGAACATCGAGCGCGATGACCTGCCCGCCGCGCCCGACGCGCTGTGCCGCGTACTGCGACCACCCGCCCGGCGCGGCACCGAGATCGACCACGCGCATGCCCGGGCGCAACAGACGTTCGCGCTGGTCGATTTCCTCAAGTTTGTACACGGCGCGCGAACGCCAGCCGGCCGACCGGGCGGCCTGCACGTATGGGTCCTTGCGCTGGCGTTCGAGCCAGCGGCGGCTGCTGGTGCTTCGGCGCATCGTGCGGGCGTCTCAGGGGGCGGCCAGACAATCAGCGTCAGGCATGCGGGAAATCCACTGGAACTTGATAAACTTTAGCGATGAAATCACTCGACGCCCAGCAAATCCGCCACCTGCGCGGTCTCGGCCATCAACTGCGACCGGTCGTGATGATCGGACAGCACGGGCTGACCGACGGCGTGTTCACCGAACTCGAAGCCGCGCTCAATGCGCACGAACTCGTAAAGCTGCGCGTCAGCGGCGCCGAACGCGCGGAACGCGATGCGATGGTTGCAACCGTGGTCGAGCGTACCGGCGCTGTCGCGATACAGAAGATCGGCCATGTCGTGCTGCTGTATCGGGTCAACCCGAAACAGCCGCGCATTGTGCTGCCGAAACCGGAACGCCGTTGATCACGCCCTGATCGATCCGCCGCGGACCGATCGGGCCTCGCTCAGATATAACGAACCTCGACGATCTCGTATTCACAGGCACCCGCGGGCGCCTCGAACACGAACGCATCGCCCGATTCCCTGCCGATCATCGCGCGCGCCAGCGGCGAGCTGAACGATATCTTGCCCTGCCTGATGTCGGCCTCATCCTCGCCGACGATCTGGTAGGTGCGCTCCTCGTCACAGCCGAGGTCCACCAGCACCACCGTGACACCAAAAACGACCCGCTCGCTGGCGGCCAGCTTGGTCACGTCGATGATCTGGGCATTGCTGAGCTTGGCCTCGATCTCCTTGATGCGACCCTCGGCAAAGCTCTGTTGTTCGCGGGCGGCGTGATACTCGGCGTTTTCCTTCAGATCGCCATGCGCACGCGCCTCGGCGATGGCCGCGATGATGCGCGGGCGCGCGACGGTCTTGAGTTCCTGCAACTCGGCACGCAGTCGCTCGGCGCCCTGCACGGTCAACGGTACTTTGTTCATCGTTGCTTCCCCCAATGCCTGTTCAGTTGGCCTGCACGCCGGCATGCAGATCCTGCAACCGGTTGACGCCCGCCTCGGCGATTTCCTTCAGCGCGCGGCAGGTCGCCTCGGCGCCGGCGATGGTCGTCGTGTAGGTGAGCTTGCGCATCAGCGCGGCACGCCGGATCTGATAGGAATCGGCGACCGCGTCCCTGCCCTCCGTTGTGTTTACGATCAGGCTGAATTCGCCATTCTTGATCCGGTCGACGATGTGCGGCCGGCCTTCCTGCACCTTGTTGACGACCTGCGCCTCGACGCCTGCCGCGACCAGCGTGGCATGCGTGCCGCGGGTCGCGCTGATCTTGAATCCGCTGTCGATCAGTCCGCGTGCAACCTTGAGGGCACGCGGTTTGTCGAGATCGCGCACGCTCAGCAGCGCGTGCCCCTTGCGGGGCAGCCCCTGACCCGCCGCCAGCATGGCCTTGCCAAAGGCCGCGCCGAAGTTCGTGCCGACGCCCATGACCTCGCCGGTCGACTTCATCTCCGGACCGAGCAGCGGATCGACGCCCGGGAACTTCGCGAACGGAAACACCGACTCCTTCACCGAGAAGTATTCCGGCACGATCTCTTCGGTTGCACCGAGGTCAGCCAGCGTGCGCCCGGCCATGCAGCGTGCGCCAATCTTCGCCAGCGGCACACCGATGGCCTTCGAAACGAAAGGCACGGTGCGCGAGGCGCGCGGGTTGACCTCGAGCACATAGATGTCGCCATTCTGGATCGCGAACTGCGTGTTCATCAGGCCGACCACGCCGATCTCCAGCGCCATCGCGGCGACCTGCCGGCGCAGTTCGTCCTTGGTGTCGGCCGACAGGGTATACGGCGGCAGCGAACACGCGGAATCGCCCGAATGCACACCGGCCTCTTCGATATGTTCCATGATGCCGCCGATCAGCACGTCGGTCCCGTCGCAGATGATGTCGACGTCGACCTCGATCGCATCGTTCAGAAACCGGTCGAGCAGCACCGGCGCATCGTTCGACACGGACACCGCATTGCGCATGTACCGGCGCAGTTGTTCGGGGTCGTGGACGATTTCCATCGCACGACCGCCGAGCACGTACGAGGGCCGGACGACGAGCGGATAGCCGATCTGCTCGGCCAGTTTCACGGCCTGGTCAGCGCTCGTGGCCGTGCGGTTGGGCGGTTGCAGCAGACCGAGTTTCTCGATCAGCTGCTGGAAGCGCTCGCGATCCTCGGCGAGATCGATCGAGTCCGGCGACGTGCCGATGATCGGTACGCCGGCGGCCTCCAGATCACGCGCGAGTTTCAGCGGCGTCTGTCCGCCGTACTGCACGATGACGCCGCGCGGGCGTTCCACATGCACGATCTCGAGCACGTCCTCCAGCGTCAGCGGCTCAAAGTACAGGCGGTCGGAGGTGTCGTAGTCGGTCGAGACGGTCTCCGGATTGCAGTTGACCATGATGGTCTCGTAACCATCTTCGCGCAGGGCCAGCGACGCATGCACGCAGCAGTAGTCGAACTCGATGCCCTGCCCGATCCGGTTCGGTCCACCGCCGAGCACCATGATCTTTTCGCGCGTGGTCGGGTTCGATTCGCATTCCTGCTCATAGGTCGAATACATGTACGCCGTGGTCGCGGCAAACTCAGCGGCGCAGGAATCCACGCGCTTGAATACGGGGCGAACCCCGGCGGCAATCCGCGCCTCGCGCGCGACACGTTCGCGAACGCCCAGCAGCCGGGCAAGGCGCAGGTCAGAGAAGCCGCGGCGCTTGAGCGCCCGCCATTCGTCGGCCGAGAGTGATTCCACCGAGCGTCCGGTCAGGGCCTGTTCGGTCTCGACGATCTGCTCGACCTGATCGAGGAACCACGGATCGATCCACGTGCGCGCATGAATGTCGTCCAGCGAATAACCCAGGCGCATGGCGTCGGCCACATACCAGATGCGGTCCGGGCCGGTCCGCGCGAGCTCACGATCGACGACATCGCGCGCATCCGCGGTATCAGACTCAATCATGGAATCGAGCCCTGTGCGCCCGGTCTCCAGACCGCGCAGGGCCTTCTGGAACGACTCCTGGAAGGTCCGTCCGATCGCCATGACCTCGCCGACCGACTTCATCTGGGTCGTCAGTACGGGGTCGGCCTGAGGGAACTTCTCGAAGGTGAAACGCGGAATTTTCGTGACGACGTAGTCGATCGTCGGCTCGAACGATGCCGGCGTGGCACCGCCGGTGATCTCGTTGGAGAGTTCGTCGAGCGTGTAACCGATCGCGAGCTTCGCGGCGACCTTTGCAATCGGAAAGCCGGTCGCCTTCGAGGCCAACGCCGAGGAACGCGAGACGCGCGGATTCATCTCGATGACGACCATGCGGCCGTCGTCCGGATTGATTGCGAACTGCACGTTCGAACCGCCGGTATCGACGCCGATCTCGCGCAGCACCGCGATCGAGGCGTCGCGCATGATCTGGTATTCCTTGTCGGTCAGCGTCTGTGCCGGCGCGACGGTGATGGAATCCCCGGTGTGCACGCCCATCGGATCGAGGTTTTCGATCGAACAGACGATGATGCAGTTGTCGGCGCGATCGCGCACGACCTCCATCTCGAACTCTTTCCAACCCAGCACGGACTGCTCGATCAGCAGCTCATTCGTCGGCGACAGGTCCAACCCGCGCTGGCAGATCTGTTCGAACTCCTCGGGGTTGTAGGCGATGCCGCCGCCGGAGCCGCCCAGCGTGAACGACGGCCGGATGATGGTCGGGTAGCCGATCTGCGCCTGCACCTGCAGCGCCTCTTCGAGGCTGTGCGCGATGGCGGCATTCGGTGTGCCGAGTCCGATGCTGGTCATCGCGTCGCGGAAGCGCTCACGATCCTCGGCCTTGTCAATGGCATCGCGGCTTGCGCCGATCAGTTCGACACCGAACTTGTCAAGCACACCCTCGCGCGCGAGGTCCAGCGCACAGTTCAACGCGGTCTGGCCGCCCATGGTCGGCAACAGCGCGTCGGGCCGCTCGCGTTCGATGATCTTTGCGATCGTGCGCCAGTCGATCGGCTCGATATAGATCGCATCGGCCATGTCCGGATCGGTCATGATCGTCGCCGGGTTGGAATTCACCAGCACGACGCGATAGCCCTCTTCACGCAGGGCCTTGCAGGCCTGCGCGCCGGAATAATCGAACTCGCAGGCCTGGCCGATGACGATCGGGCCGGCGCCGATCAACAGGATGGTTTCGATGTCCGTCCGTCTGGGCATGGCTCAGCCACCCTCGCGCCGTGCGCGCATGGACGTGATGAAACGATCGAACAGCGGCGTCAGGTCATGCGGCCCGGGGCTCGCCTCCGGATGCCCCTGAAAACTGAACGCCGGCCGGTCGGTTCGCTCGATGCCCTGCAATGACCCGTCGAACAGCGAACGATGGGTCGCGCGCAGGGTATCGGGCAGTGTCGATTCATCAACGGCAAAGCCGTGATTCTGGCTGGTGATCAGCACGCGCCGCGTTGCGAGTTCCTGCACCGGGTGGTTCGCGCCGTGGTGACCGAATTTCATCTTGACCGTGCGTGCCCCGCTGGCCAGACCGAGCAGCTGGTGCCCGAGGCAGATACCGAAGGTCGGCGTGCCGGAGTCGACGATGGTGCGAATCGCGTCGATTGCGTAGCCGATGGGTTCCGGATCGCCGGGGCCGTTGGACAGAAACACGCCATCCGGCCTGCGCGCCAGTACAGCGGCGGCCGGCGTCGCGGCCGGCACCACTGTCACCGTGCAGCCGCGATCGGCCAGCAGGCGCAGGATGTTGCGCTTGACGCCATAGTCGTAGGCCACGACCTGATAGGGCCCGGACTTCGCTTGCGGATGCCCTGCGCCGAGTTTCCAGACGCCGGCGGTCCAGGCGTATTCCTCAGGAGTGGAAACCTCGGCGGCCAGGTCGCGCCCGACCAGCCCCGGGAACGCGCGCGCGGCGGCGATCGCGGCATCGGCATCTACAGCATCCGGTCCCGCGACGATTGCACCGTGCTGGGCGCCGCGGTCACGCAGAATACGGGTCAGGCTGCGCGTATCAATATCCGCGATGGCGACGACCCCGCGCTCGGCGAGCCAGGCGGGCAGCGCCGTCTGCGCACGCCAGTTCGAGTGCCGGCGTGGAACATCGCGCACGATCAGGCCCGCGCAGTACGTCCCGGCCGACTCATCGTCTTCGTCCGTACAGCCGGTGTTGCCGATGTGCGGATAAGTCAGCGTGACGATCTGCTGGGCGTAGGACGGGTCCGTCAGGATCTCCTGATAGCCCGTCATCGCCGTATTGAATACGACCTCGCCGGCGCTGACGCCGTCCGCGCCGACCGCGCGGCCGCGAAACACCGTGCCGTCCGCGAGCGCGAGCAGGGCCGGTCGTGTTTTCGGATCAAGGATCATTGGGTGGGGGCCTGACAAACGAAACGGGACGAAACGCGCGCGAATCGCCCCGCTCTGGACTGTCCCGAACCGCCACCGGCCCGGAACCGCCGGTATGATACCCGGCCTGTAACGCCATCGCCATGAAGGTTCGAAACGTATGCCCGATCTGTCCGAGCGAGTGATCCTGATCACCGGCGCCGCCGGCACCCTGGGCCAGGCCGCGGCCGCTGCCTGCCGCGCAGCGGGCGCGGAAGTGGTGCTGCTCGACCGCGACGAATCGCGCGCCCAGCAGGCCGCCGCGGACATCGATGCAAACCACTGCACGGGCTGTGGCGTCGATCTGACGGATCCGGACGCAGTCGAGGGCGTCATCGGGCGCATCGTCGGCGAGTTCGGCCGCATCGACGGGCTCGCGAACGTCGCCGGAGGGTTTCGCATGGGCCCACCGCTGCACGAGACCAGCGACGCAGACTGGGACTTCATGCTGGATCTGAACCTGCGCACCGTGTTCAACACCTGCCGCGCAGTGATCCCGCGCATGCTGGCCGGCGCGCACGGGCGCATCGTGAACATTGCCGCACGCGCGGCGGATGCGCCGAAGGCGCGGATGGCGCCCTACAACATCTCGAAGGCCGGCGTCATCACGCTGACCGAATCGCTGGCGGCCGAGCACCGCGACGACGGCATCACCGTCAACTGCATTCTGCCCGGCACGATCGACACGCCGGCCAACCGCGCCGACATGCCCGATGCCGATCATGCGCGCTGGGTCGCGCCGGCCGATCTGGCGAGTGTCATCGCATTTCTGCTCTCGGATGCCGCGCGCGCGATAAACGGCGCGGCCATCCCGGTCTACGGTCGAAGCTAGGGAAACTCTGATCAATTCAGAGTTTCCCGTGGCACGGGGACGTGCCACCATTTTCAATGTGCGTAAGCCATTGAAAATGTAAGAAAACGAAAACCCGCGCTTTTTTGTTTTCGTCGCTCTGTTAATCCAGGATGGACTAATCAGAGCTTCCCTAGGGAAACTCTGAATTGTCAGAGTTTTCCGCGGCACATGGATGTGACGCCACAACGACGGATGTAAGACGCTGAAAATGGGAGAAAACGAAAAATCGCACTTTTTCGTTTTCAGCACTCTGGCAATCCGGGATGGATTGATCAACGCCCCCTGGCACGACGCTAACGAACCGCCGTCGCGTAGATCGACTCACGGTCGCGGGCGGCATTGTCGATCTCGGGATCAAAACTCCGCGGCGCGACTTCACTGAACCCCGCGTTGCGCAGGCGCGCCAGCAGGTTTTCCTCATCGAACATGTAGTGGTGATGCCCGCGCATGTATGCGATGTAATTGACGTAATCGATGCGTGTCGTCTGATTGTCGGCGGGTTTGAACGGCATCCATAGGTCGCGATCCAGTTCCACCCCGTTGACATAGGCTTGCAGAAAAATCCGGGCATCAGGCACGCAGATCGAGAAACTCGCCCCGGGTTTCAACGCGCGCAGACACTCGGCCAGAAATCGCTCGCCGTGCTGAAAGCTCAGGTGCTCGAGAAAATGCGACGAGTACACGGCGTCGAGGCTCGCATCAGGAAACGGCAGACCGTGGCGCAGATCCCAGTAGAGGTCACACTGCGGCTGCAGGTCCATGGTCAGCCAACCATTACCGCCATGCCGATCGCCGCCGCCGACTTCGATCCTGAGCGGACCGCCCTGGCGAATGAGTGCGGTGATCCGGTTGCGGGTCGCGATCCGGCGAACCCCGGCGCGCACTCGTTCGACGAGGTTGCCGAAGATCAAGTCGGCACCGCGACTGCGCTGGTTACGACCTGGCCCGATACGGGCGCAGGTAGTTCCATTCGAACAGCGACTTGGCCCAGTGCAGATGCGGCCCCCTGGTCTGGAAGGCCCGCTTCGAGTCGCGGTAGACGAGCGTCCCGCTGGTCACGGAATCCACGATGCAGATCAGTTCGGTCCTGAAGGTCTCGGTGGCAGATCGCCCAGCCGCCTGCGCCAGCAGGTTGTCGACCGCTGCGATGGCCTGCAGGTCCGCCATGTGCGCCTGTTTGGGCTTCCAGTCCGGCCCCGGGAAGCTGCCGGCATCGCCGGCCACGAACACGTGATCCTGACCCTCGCTGCGGCACTGCGCGTCGGCCTTGATGAAACCGCCTTCGGACAGGACCAGTCCGCTGTCGGCGGCCCAGTCCGGGCCGGTCATCCCCGGAATGAACAGGATCAGGTCCGTATCAAACCCGCCGCCCTCGGTTTCCACGCGTCCGGGCGCGAAACCCTTGAGCTTGTGTCCGAGATGCGTGCGAATGTCGCGGCGCGACATCTCGCCGAGCAGGCGATCCACGGCCTTTTCACCCATGCGCGCACCGGGACGCGGCGCTGGCGAGAAAAACGTCAGTTCGAACCGGTCGCGGCGCCCCTGCTTGCGCAGCCAGGTGTCGATGCCGAACAGGAACTCGAATACCGGACCGCCGCGCATCGCCGACGGTTCGTTCGGGTTGCCCGCGAAACCGAATGCAAGCCGTCCGCCGTCCATGCCCGCGAATGCGTCGCTCCAGGCCTTGGTCGGCGCCCAGCCGGCGCAGACGATATGGGCATTTTCGATACCCGGCAGCTTGCGCAGATAGCGACCACCGCTGGCGATGATGAGATCGTCGTAGCGAAGATCCCCGGCGTCGGTCTTCAGCGTGCGCGATTCCGCATCCAGCCCGGTCGCCCGTGCGGCGTGAAATCTCACGTCGTGGCGACGAAAAAAGCCACTCAGATCGATGCGCAGGCTGCGTTCGTCGCGACGCCCGTACGGCACCCAGATCAGGCTCGGGAAGTAGAACAGCTCCGGTGCCGGCGCAACCACGGCGATGTCTTCGCGCCAGCCGCGCTTGCGCAACCGGCGCACCGCGGTGCACGCGCCGAACCCGGATCCGACGATGACGATCTGACGCATCTTCTCTGCATTGCCTCCGGAAAGATCGAGTTGCGGGGTGGCCCGAGCGCGTGCGCGGGCGGCGCTCAGCGTAGCCCGAGCACGTCCTGCATGTCATAGAGACCGGGCCTGCGCCCGGCGAGCCAGCGTGCCGCACGCGCCGCGCCGTTGGCGAAGTTCATGCGGCTCGATGCGCGGTGGGTGATCTCCACACGCTCGCCGTCGCCGGCATACAGCACCGTATGGTCGCCGATGATGTCCCCCGCACGAATCGTTTCGAAGCCGATCGTACGGCGATCGCGCGCCCCGGTGCGGCCCTCGCGTCCGTACACCGCGCAGGCTTCCAGATCGCGCCCGAGTGCGTCGGCCACCACCCGGCCGAACTGCAGCGCCGTGCCCGACGGCGCGTCGACCTTGTGCCGGTGATGCGCCTCGATGATCTCGATGTCCACCTCGTCGCCTAGCGCACGCGCGGCGATCTCCGCAAGCTTGAAGCAGAGGTTGACGCCGACGCTCATGTTGGGTGCGAAGACGATCGGGATGCGCCGGGCGGCCTGCGCGATGCGCGCCCGACCGTCCGCTTCAAAGCCCGTGGTGCCGATCACCATCGCACGGCCGACCGCCTCGCAGGACTCGATGTGCGCCAGCGTGGCCTCCGGAGCGGTGAAGTCGATGAGTACATCGCAGGCCGCCACCGCCAGTTCCAGATCGGAACCGAGCGGCAGACCCAGCGTGCCGATCCCGGCGAGTTCGCCGACATCCGCGCCAAGCAGTGCGTGTCCGGCGGTTTCCAGGGCCGCGGAAACCTCGAGTCCGTCCACGGCATGACAGGCCGCGACCAGGCTGCGACCCATGCGGCCGGCGGCACCGGCAATGGCTACGTGCATCAGGTCAACCCCATTTTTTCGGCGAACTGGCGAACCTTGTCGAGCCAGGTGCTCGTGTGCGGCGAGTGCCGGTCACCACCGTCGGAAAGTGTCGCATCGAAGGCCTCGAGCATTTCCTTCTGCTGCGAGGACAGGTGCACGGGCGTCTCGACCGTAACGCGTGCCAGCAGGTCGCCGGTGGGACCGCCGCGCACCGGGCGCACGCCCTTGCCTCGCAGTCGGAACACCTTGCCGCTCTGGGTCCCGGCGGGCACCTTGACCACGGCGCGGCCCTCCAGCGTGGGGACCTCCAGCTCGCCGCCCAGCGCGGCCTGTGCAAAACGCACAGGCACCTCGCAGTAGAGGTCCGCGCCATCGCGCGTGAAGATCGGGTGTTCGAGCACGGCGATCTGCACGTACAGGTCGCCGGGCAGCGCGCCCGATTCGCCGGCCTCGCCCTCGCCGGAAAGACGAATGCGGTCGCCGCTATCGACGCCGGGCGGAATCTTCACCGACAGGGTCTTTGCCTCCTGCACGCGGCCGCGCCCGTCGCAATCGCGGCACGGGTTGGAAATCACCGATCCGCGGCCGCGGCATACCGGGCAGGCCTGCTGGATCGAGAAGAACCCCTGCTGCATGCGCACCTGTCCGCGGCCATGACAGGTCGAACAGGTCGTCGGTGCACTGCCCGGCGCGGCCCCGCTGCCGGAACAGGTGTTACACGCCGCCCAGGTGGGCACACGAATCTCGCGAGTGATCCCGCCGACCGCCTCTTCGAGACTCAATTCCAGTTCGTAACCGATATCGGCGCCGCGCGCCCGCCGACCGCCGCCATTGCCGAAGATGTCACCGAACATATCGCCGAAGATGTCGGCGAACCCGCCGCCACCAAAACCGCCACCGGCCGACCCATCCACGCCCGCGTGGCCGAACTGGTCGTAGGCGCGCCGCTTGGATGCGTCGCTGAGGATTTCATAGGCCTCCTTGGCCTCCTTGAACTGCGTCTCTGCGCCAGCGGGGTCGTCGCTGTTGCGGTCCGGATGGTGCTTCATCGCCAGCCGGCGGAACGCCTTTTTCAGATCGGCCTCGGAACAGTCGCGGCCGACGCCGAGGACCTCGTAGTAATCACGTTTGCTCATGGGTTCCGAAACTGGCTGCATCCGGTCCGGCGGCCGGACCGGTAGATTCGCGGCGCGCCGCAATACATCTCACGAAAACAGCGGGCGATTATATCGGCTCACCCGGATACGGACAGTCCGGATCCGGATCGATAGACCGGCTCGGTACGGTGGGGCCAGAAACGGCTGCAATCAACCCCGCCAGGCCGTGCGGCGTCTGGAGTGGTGGAATCGCAGCCTTCCCGGCGACCCAAATAAAAAGGGCCGGCCCGAGCGGCCAGCCCTGAAAGGGCCGCTGATCCTGCGACCCGAACGCACGATTTGGGTGAAAAAAGTGACCGCGGGGTCCAAAGGCCGGACACGTGGCTAGAAGGCACAGCGTCTGGCGGACTCAGGGCGAGACAAGGGGGGCAGAAGACCAGAGACCAACGCCCGCAGTCACGAACCCTTGTGAAGCAGGTTGCGTGCCAGACTCGCAGGATGGACGAAAGTCATTGAAACAAAAGGATAACGTTTCCCGCTGTACAGATTGCGCCGCTTGTCGGGGTGCGACAGCACGCGACAGCACCAGGGTTCGTGTCAAGTTTTGTCGCAACCCCGCGCAGGGCGATCGGCGTTGCGATCAGCTTGAAGAAGGTGTCCGCCGGCTCAGTCGCTTGTTCAGCGCCTGTCGCGAGATCCCCAGCAGGGATGCCGCGACGCCCTGATTATGCTGGGCACGTTCGAGGGCGGCCTCGATCAGCGCCGCTTCGGCCTCGCGCAGCGTCGGCAGGCGTTCAGTCGATGGAGTCTGAGTTCCCCATGCAGCCGGGTGTTCGCCCAGCTCGCTGTCGGCCCGTCCTCCGATCGCCGCACGCAGACTCTCGAGCGACAGTACCCCGCGCTCGTGGCGCGCAACGGCGTCGTGCAGCAGCGATTCGAGTTCGCGCACATTGCCCGGAAACTCATAGGCCCCGAGCAGCGCAAAGATCTCCGGCGGCACCACCGGCACCGTGCGGCCGAGTTCGCGTGCTGCGCGCGCGAGCATGGCCGGGACGAGCAGTTTCAGATCGTCGCGCCGTTCGCGTAGCGGCGGCACATGCACCCGGTGGGTGCGCAGCCGGAAATACAAATCCCGACGCATCCACTGCTCTCCGGAGTCGTCCAGCGGCCGATTCGTCGCAACGACAAACCGGGCCCGACTGCGCTCCGGCCGATCCGCGCCGAGCGGATAGAACTGGCCGTCCTGAAGCAGACGCAGCAGCTTGACCTGTGAGGCCGCGCCGAGATCGCCGATCTCGTCGAGGAACACGGTGCCCTCGCCGGCCTCACGGATCAGTCCGCGCCGGTTTGCATCCGCCCCCGTGAATGCACCGCGCTGATGCCCGAACAGCGTATCGCCGAACACCTGATCGTCGATGCCCGCGACGTTCACGCTGACCAGCGGGCCCGCACGTCCGGACAGTTCATGCACGGCCCGCGCGATCAGTTCTTTGCCGACCCCGGTCTCGCCGGTGATCAGCACGGGCTGTGCCGAGGGCGCAATCGCCTCGACGTAGCGCAGCAGTCGATCCAACACCGGGTCGCGGGTCAGGATCGGCGCGAACGCCGCGGGCCGCGCCTCTCGCTCCTCGAGCAGGCTCGACCGCAGGCGTTCGACCTCACCGCGCAGTTCGCGCAGTTCCAGCGTACGCGCGACCGCGGCAATGAGCCGGTCGGGCTCCACCGGTTTGACGAGGTAGTCCACCGCCCCGGCACGGATGCAGCGCACCGCCGTATCGACATCGTTGGTGGCCGTGACGATCACGACCGGCACCTCGGGGTGCCGTTCGACGATGCGTCGCAAAAGCGTCTCGCCGTCGAGATAGGGCATCGTGAGATCGAGCACGACGGCCGCGACCGGCGCCGCCTCGAGCCGCGCGACGACCAGGCGCGAGTCCTCGATGGTGTCGACCCGTTCGAACCCGGCACTGCGCAGGGTCAGCGCCAGGCCCTTGAGCAGCGCCGGCTCGTCGTCGACCAGCAGAATCGGGGCCACCGGACCCGACGGATTGGCCGCGACTTGCAGATTCATTGCCTCGTCTCCGCGTGTGGCAGCGTCACCTCGGCGAGCGTGCCACCCGCCGCATCCGGGCTCAGACTCAGGCTGCCGCCGTGTGCCTCGACGATGGTGCGCGAAATCGACAGTCCCAGCCCCGTGCCGCCCCGCTCCGCCTTGGTCGTCACAAACGGGTCGAACACCCGCAGCCCCAGCGCCTGCGGCAGACCAATTCCGCGGTCGCGCACGCGCAGCATCAGCCGGCCGGCCTCGATTGCGGTCTCCACCCGCACCGCGCAATCGCGCGCCGGCAGCGACTCCAGCGCATTCATCATGAGATTGACCAGCACCTGTTCGATCTGCAGGCGATCGCCGAGCAGCGGCGGAAGTGCGTCATCGAGCCCGAGTGCAAAGTCATCGGTTGCCTCACGGATCGCACGATCGAGCAACCGCACGGCGCCGTGCACCGATTCGTTGACATCGAACAGCGCGAATGCGCGCTCGGGCTGCGGCCGTGTGAAGCCGCGCAGATTTTCGACCAGCGCCGAGATGCGCCGCGCGCCCTCGACGATATCGCCGACCAGCCCGGGCAGCTGGTCGCGCAGCTCGGCGTGCGGAATGCCGGCGATCTGCCAGTCCGGGTGCTGTCCCGCCCAGGCCACCAGCGCGGGTTCAAGATCGTTCAAGGCCGTGGCGATGATGCGTGCGTTGATCGCGATCATGCTGTTCGGGTTGTTGACCTCGTGCGCCATGGACGACACCAGCGTACCGAGCGCCGTGAGCCGATTGGCCTGCACCAGCTGCGCCTGCTGCAACGCGGCCTGCTCCTCGAGCCGGCGGTGGTAGGTCACATCCTGCACCGTGCCAGTCATTTCGATCGCGCCGGCCGCACCATCGTCCCGCACCGCCGTCGCACGCAGGGTGCGCTCCTCGCCGTCCGGTCGGACGATGCGAAATTCCAGATCAAAGCCGCGCTGCTCGTTGATGAGGGCCGTGATGGCGGCATCCACGCGCCCGCGGTCGTCGGCTTGCGCGGCATCCACCAGCGCCCGAAACCGGCGGTCGAACTGCTCGACGTTCATACCGAGCAGCTGATAGATCTCATTCGACCAGTAGATCTCATCGGAACTGACCAGCCAGGTCCAAGTGCCGAGCTGCGCACGCCGCTCGGCCTCGCGGGCCCGCGCCTCGGTCTGGCGGCCGCGCTGCTCGGCGCGCTCGCGCTCGGCGATCTCGGTCTGCAACCGGCGGGTGGTCTGCATGAGCTTGCTGGTGCGTTCGCTGACCCGCCGCTCTAGGTCCTGCTGAATCAGCACGAGCTCACGTTCGCGCGAGCTGTCGCGCACGCCCGCGAACACGAGGTCACCGGCCTCGGGGTGTGGCAGCAGATCGGCCTCGACCCATTGCGGAATGCCGGTTCCGAACTGGCGCGCGCGCAGCACCAGGCTCGTTGCCTGGCCCTGGGACACGGCCGCGCACAGGCGCTCGGTGGACTCCGCAGTGAGCCAGCGGCAGGCGCCGGGGTCGAGTCTCATGCCGCCCAGGCGCGCCGGGTCCAGGCCACTCAGGGCGCCGAACGCGGCGTTCGCATGCAGCACCTGGGAATCCGGCGCCCCGCGCCGCAGCACCACGGTCGGCACCGCCGCGCAATGTTCGAAATCGGGCCCCCAGGCGGCATCCGTTTCCGGCTCGGCCGGCGCCGAGACATCGGCGGCGATGACGAGGAAACCAAAACACGAACCGGACGCGAACTGAGGAAGGTAGGTAAACCGTGCACGACGGTTCGATCCGACCGGACGCGGCAGCGGCTCGTCGACCTCGACCCTGCCCAGGGTGACCGGATCGTGCAGAAAACCGCGCACGGCATCGAAATGGCGGCGGTCCACGACCTTGTCGAGCGGCAGCCCGGTGATCCCGCGAACGCTGCGCTGGAACCAGTGCGCGAATCCGTCCGAAGCGACACGCACCACACCTTGCGCATCGAGGTGCGCATAGATGATCCGCGCCAGCGGCGAGAGCGCCGGCGCTGTCTCGGGACTCGACGCGGTTTCGATGCGACCGGAAACGCTCATCAGTGATCGGACACTCCGCAGTCCATCGCCCCGCCCGCCATAGTCTGCCGTGGAATCATAGCCGCGAACCGCAGGGCGCACAAAAAGGCCCCCGGCCACCGAGCCAGATGGCTCGGCAACCGGGGGCCGGTTTCGCGCGTCCGCTCGGTTCAGGACTTGCGGTCGTCGACCTCCTCGAACTCCGCGTCGACGACATCGTCGCCGGCAGCCTTCTTCGCGCCGGCCGTTTCAGTTTCGGCGCCATCGCCGCCGGCTTTCGCATACGCCTGTTCGGCGAGCTTGCCGGCAATTGTTGCGAGCGCCTGGGCCTTGGCGTCGATCTGGTCCTTGTCGTCGCCCTTGAGGACTTCCTCGAGCGCCTTGATCGCATCCTCGGCCTCGGCCATTTCGGCAGCGGCGACCTTGTCGCCCAGGTCTTTCAGCGACTTGCGGGTCGCATGCACGAGATTGTCGGCCTGGTTGCGCGCAGTGACCAGCTCGTGGAACTTGCGGTCTTCCTCGGCATGCGACTCGGCATCGCGCACCATGCGTTCGACCTCGTCGTCCGAAAGCCCGGACGAGGCCTTGATCACGATGTTCTGCTCCTTGCCAGTGGCCTTGTCCTTCGCGGACACGTTCAGGATGCCGTTTGCATCGATATCGAAAGTCACCTCGATCTGCGGCACGCCGCGCGGCGCCGGCGGGATGTCCGAGAGATCGAAGCGCCCGAGCGACTTGTTGTCGGCCGCACGCTCGCGCTCACCCTGGAGCACATGCACGGTGACCGCCGTCTGGCTGTCGTCAGCGGTCGAAAAGACCTGCTGGGCCTTGGTCGGGATGGTCGTGTTTTTCTCGATGAGCTTGGTCATGACACCACCGAGGGTCTCGATCCCGAGCGACAGCGGCGTGACATCAAGCAGCAGCACGTCCTTGACCTCGCCGGACAGCACGGCGGCCTGCACCGCGGCGCCCACAGCAACGGCCTCATCCGGATTCACGTCCTTGCGCGGTTCCTTGCCGAAGAAGTTCTTCGCGATCTCCTGAACCTTGGGCATGCGCGTCTGACCGCCGACGAGAATGATGTCGTCGATCTCGGACATGGACAGGCCGGCATCCTTCACGGCGATCTTGCACGGCTCGATCGTGCGCGCGATCAGGTCCTCGACCAGGGACTCCAGCTTCGCACGCGTAAGCTTGACATTGAGGTGCTTCGGACCGGACTTGTCCGCCGTGATGTACGGCAGATTGATGTCGGTCTGCTGGCTCGACGACAGCTCGATCTTGGCCTTTTCCGCGGCCTCCTTGAGGCGCTGCATCGCGAGCGGGTCACCGCGCAGATCAACGCCCTGTTCCTTGTTAAACGTGTCGGCGAGGTAGTCGATGATGCGCAGGTCGAAGTCCTCACCACCAAGGAAGGTGTCGCCATTGGTCGACAGCACCTCGAACTGGTGCTCACCGTCAATCTCGGCAATCTCGATGATCGAGATGTCGAAGGTGCCGCCGCCCAGGTCGTACACGGCAATCTTGGCATCGCCGCGCTTCTTGTCCATGCCGTAGGCCAGTGCGGCGGCGGTCGGCTCGTTGATGATGCGCTTGACCGTCAGCCCGGCGATCTTGCCGGCGTCCTTGGTCGCCTGGCGCTGGGCGTCGTTGAAATACGCCGGCACCGTGATCACGGCCTCGCTGACGGTCTCGCCGAGATAGTCCTCGGCGGTCTTCTTCATCTTCATGAGCACGCGCGCTGAGACCTCCGGCGGCGCCATCTTCTTGCCTTTGACCTCGACCCACGCGTCGCCGTTGTCGGCCTTGGCAATCTTGTAGGGCACCATCTTGATGTCGCGCTGCACGACATCGTCGGTGAAGCGCCGGCCAATCAGTCGCTTGATCGCGAACAGGGTGTTGGTCGGGTTGGTGACCGCCTGACGCTTGGCCGACTGGCCGACGAGCACGTCGTCGTCGGTAAACGCGACGATCGAGGGCGTCGTACGGGCGCCTTCGCTGTTTTCGATGACGCGGGGCTTGTCGCCCTCCATCACGGCCACGCACGAGTTCGTGGTGCCGAGGTCGATACCGATGATCTTGGCCATGTGCTTCGTCAGCTCCTGAAATTAACTGATTATGTGTCTTGGGCGGTGTCGGTTCGGATGACACCAATGCCACGGAATCTGGGGTTTAGGCTTGCTCTTTCAACCCGGCACGCCTCATGGCCGGGTCGAGACCACGACCATGGCCGGGCGCAGCAGCCGGTCGTGCAGCAGCCAGCCCTTCTGGTAGACCTTCACGACCGTGTTCGGCGCGAGTTCCGCGCTCGGCTCGGTCGCCATTGCCTGGTGCCGCTCCGGGTCGAAGGGCAGACCCTCGGGGTCGACCGGCTCCAGCCCGACCTTCTCCATCATGACGTCGAGCTGGCGGATGGTCAGCTCGTAGCCCTCGCGCACCTTGGTGATGTCCGCGGCGTCGTCCGCGATGGTCAGCCAGCCGAGTTCCATGGAATCGCGCACCGGCAGCAGCTCGCTGGCAAAACGCTCGCCGGCGTACTTGTGCGCCGCGTCCAGCTCGCGCTGCTGGCGCTTGCGCAGATTGTCCATTTCGGCACGCAGCCGCAGCAGCTGATCACGCAGATCGGCGGCCTCCTGCTCGGCGGCGGCGAGTCGGGCATCGGCGGCCTCGGCCCCGGCCGGCGTATCGAACGGCGTGGCGTCGGCGGGGCTCGCATTGGATCTCGACGGATCGACCGCGGTGGGGTCCTGGTCCGGCATTCGTTCCTCCAGAGAAATACACGGGCGCACGGCACGACGGCCGGCGGAAAACGGGTTTGCGGGAAGCTGGGGCCGGCTAGGGTTGTTTCAAGGCCGCGCTGAGCAGGCGCGCGGTTATGTCGACGACCGGGATGACCCGATCGTAGGCCATGCGCGTCGGCCCGATCACGCCGAGCACGCCGATGACCTCGCCGTCGACCTGGTACTGCGAGGCGACCACGCTGCATCCATCGAGCGGCTGGTAGCCGGATTCCTCGCCGATGAACACCTTCACGCCGTTCGCCTGCACGCATTTCTCCAGCAGGTGCAGGATCTGCTGTTTCTCGGTGAAGGCCTCGAACAGATCGCGCAGGCGCCGCATGTCGGCGAGGTCCTCGATCTGCATGAGGTTGGTCTGACCGCTCAGCACATAGTCGCCGGAATCGGCCTCGCCTTCGACACCCATGACCTGCTCGGCCATCGCGATGATCGAGGCCATGCGTTCGTTCATGTGCTCGCGCGTGGCGCGCAGTTCCCGAATCAGCTGCTCCCGCGCGCTGTTCAGGTCGCGACCGGCGTACTGCTGATTCAGGAAATTTGCCGCCTGCTCCAGCTCGGCGGCGGCGTAGTCACGATCGGTATGCAGGATGCGGTTATGGACCTCGCGCTCGTCGGTCACGAGGATCGCCAGCACGCGGTTACCGGCCAGCGGCAGAAACTCGATATGCCGGAACGCAACGCGCGATCGGCGTGGCACCATGACCAGACCGGCCAGGTTCGTCACGCCCGAGAGCATCTGCGAGGCACGCGCGAGCAGCTCGCCGGACGAAATGATGTCGGCCCGCAGCACGGAGCGGAGCTCACGCACCGATGCATCGTCGACCGGCCGGCAGGTCACCAGAGAATCGACAAAGATCCGGTAGCCGGCAACCGTGGGAATGCGCCCCGCCGAGGTGTGCGGCGAACTGACCAGGCCGAGGTCTTCCAGATCGGCCATGACGTTGCGTATCGTCGCGGGGCTGAGATCAAGCCCGGAATCGCGCGCGAGCGAGCGCGATCCGACCGGCTGCGCGTCTTCGATATAACGCTCGACCAGCACCTTCAGCAGGTGCTGCTGACGATCCGTGAGTGTTGGCCTCAGATTCGACAAATGCGTGATGATTCCTTGGAAAACAGCCGCTTAGCGATCGAACCCGGATCGCTCAGGGCACGCTACCGAGCAGCGACGCAGGTGTCAAGGCCAGCGTCGTGGCGGAACCGGCTTGCGGCGCCGCTTGCCGCCCTGCTGATCGCATCCAGCGCGAATGCCGCGAAGACAGCGGGCTGGGTCGAGCCCGTATTCCTCGGTCCGCAGCGGGTGCCGTTGCAGGCCAAGCTCGATACCGGCGCCGACACGGCCTCGCTGCATGCGGCGTACCCCCGGTACTTCAGCCGCGATGGCGTCGACTGGGTACAGCTCGAAATCGGCGCCGGCTCGGCGCGCCCCGTGATCCTCGAACGGCCGATCCTGCGCTATGTGACCATCCGCCGGCACTTTGGTGCGGTCCAGCGCAGGCCCGTGATCCGTCTGGAGGTCTGTGTCGGCGGCGTGACGCGCACGATCGAAGCGAATCTGGTGGATCGCAGCGGCCTCGACTATCCACTGCTGCTCGGACGCTCGGCGCTCGCCGACGAGTTCGTCGTCGACCCTTCCAGAACCCACCTGACCGACCCTGCGGCCTGCCGTCCGAATCCCGACTGAAACGCCTCCGTGCGCACAGTTGGAACGACCGGATCGCCGTGCTAGTGTCTGGAACATCTCGGGAAATCAAGCCATGGCGTCACGCTTTCAAAGCATCGGGCTGATCGGAAAACCGGAGGACCCGCGTGTCAGCGGCGCGCTGGCCGCGCTCGCCGGCTGGCTGGGCACGCGCGTGCCCAAGGTCCTGTTCGAGGAGACCACGGCCGCCTGCTGTGCGCAGGCCGGCACGACCGGTCTGCCAATCGATGAACTCGCCCGGCGTGTGGACCTCGCCATCGTACTGGGTGGCGACGGCACGCTGCTGCACTGCGCACGGGCGATGCTCGCGACGGACGTGCCGCTGGTGGGCGTCAACCTGGGTCGCCTCGGATTTCTCGCCGAGATCTCGGCTGGCGACATGCAAACCAGCCTCGAACGCATCCTCGACGGCGAATTCCTGGAGGAACGTCGCTCCATCCTCGCCTGCGAGATCGAGCACGAGGGTCACGCGGTGAGCCGTGCCGACGCCTTCAACGACGTGGTCGTGCACAAGTGGGGCACGGCGCGGATGATCGAACTGGAAACCACCATCGGCGGACGGTTCCTGAATCGCCAGCGCGCCGACGGACTGATCGTTTCGACCCCGACCGGGTCGACGGCCTATGCGCTGTCCGGTGGCGGCCCGATCCTCGAACCGCAGCTCGACGCGACGCTGCTGGTGCCGATCTGCCCGCACACACTCAGCAACCGGCCACTGGTCGTGAGCGGCGATGAACCCATCGAGATCACAGTCGCGGACGCCATGGCGAACACCGCGCGCGTGACCTGTGACGGCCAGACCGGATTCGAAGTCCCGACGGGCGCCCGCGTGCGGGTCGTGCGCAAGCGCGAGCGGGTGCGCCTGCTGCACCTGCCGGAGTACGACTACTTCTCGGTCCTGCGCGCGAAGCTGCGCTGGGGCTGAGCGACGCCCGGTCCCCGGCCGGACGGGCCCGTTCACGATTCACCGCAACGATTCACACCCAATGCTGATCAGTCTCGCAATCCGCGATCTGGCCGTGGTCAGCAGCCAGAGTCTGGAACTCGGCCCAGGGCTCACGGTGCTGTCGGGCGAAACCGGTGCCGGCAAGTCGATCCTGATCGACGCGCTGCTGCTGGCGATGGGCGCGCGCGCCGACCGCACGACGGTGCGCACCGGCGCCGCGCGCGCCGACATCAGCGCGGTCTTCGACATCAGCGAGCGGTCCGGCATCCTCGACTGGCTCGCCGCCCGCGAACTGGATGCCCAGGGCGAATGCCTGCTGCGTCGCGTGGTCGGCGCCGATGGGCGTTCGCGCGGATTCGTCAATGGTGCGCCGGTACCGATCGCCACACTGACCGAACTCGGCGCGCTGCTCGTCGACATCCACGGCCAGAACACCCACCAGTCGCTGGCCGCACCGGTCGAGCAACTGCGTCGCCTCGATCACTACGGCGCGCTGCAGGGCGAAGCCCGGGCACTCGCCGACTGCTTTGCCGAGTGGGCTCAGGCGAACGAGCTGCTTCAGAGGCGCGAACAGTCCGCCCAAGCGCGCGCCGAACATCGCGACCTGCTGCGCTTCCAGGTCGACGAACTCGACGAACTGGCCCTCGGCACCGATGAATTCGAGCAGCTCGGTGCGGAGCATGCCCGGCTGTCGAACCTCGAGCGGCTGCTCAGCGAGGGCGGACAATCCATGGACGCGCTGGACGCGGACGACGGCCCGCGCGGGCAGCTCGCAACCCTGGCGGAGCGGCTGCGCGAGCTGGCCGGGCTGGATGCCGGGCTCGAAGACATCGCGCAGACCGTCAATGGCGCAGTCATTGCGCTCGATGAGGCCGGCTCCGACCTGCGTCGTTATCTCGACCGCCTGGAAACCGACGACGCCCGCATCCAGACCGTAGAACAGCGGCTGGACTGCATCCACACCCTGGCGCGCAAACATCGCGTGCGGGCCGGCGATCTGTTCGCGCGGCATGCGGAACTCGCTGCGGAACTGGCGGACCTGGACGCCGGCGAACAGGGCCTGGACACCCTGCGCGCGCAGGTCGAAGCCCTGGCGAAGCAATACGATGGTCTCGCAGCCGCGCTCGGACGGCGGCGGCGCGAAGCCGCGCTCGGCCTGAGCGCCGAAGTCGAGGCACTGCTCGGCGAACTCGGCATGTCCCAGGCGCGGCTTGCGATCGAGTTCGAACCGCGCGCCGAGCGCAGCGCGACCGGCACCGAGCGGGCGCGCTTCATGGTCGCCACCAATCCCGGTCACGCGCCGGGTCCGATCCACAAGATCGCCTCGGGCGGCGAACTCTCCCGCATCAGCCTCGCGTTGCAGGTCGCGACCGTGGCGGCCTCGAGCGTGCCGACCCTGATCTTCGACGAGGTCGACGCCGGCGTCGGCGGGCGCGTCGCCGAACAGGTCGGGCGCCTGCTGCGACGGCTCGGCGCGAACCGCCAGGTCCTGTGCGTCACCCACCTGCCGCAGGTCGCGGTGCATGGACACGCCCACCTGCGGGTCGACAAGCAGGTGCGCGATGGTCGTACCGAAACCAGCGTGCAGACGCTCGAACCCGAGCAGCGTACGGGTGAAATCGCACGCATGCTCGGCGGCGCGGAAATCACCGAGCAGACCCGCGCACATGCGGCCGAGATGCTCGAACGTGCGCATCCGCATTAGCGGGTTGTTGAAAAAGGCGTTTCCATGGCCTTTTCAACCTCGCGACCGAAAAGGGTGGTTTTCGGTTGCTCACGAAAATCAAACACTTGCATGTTAGATTTTCGGGCGAGACGTCCCGGTCTCGCGTGATCAGGCGGTTGAAATGAGAATTCAACAGCCCGTCAGGTCGCGCCCCTGTCCGTCCGTCCCGGCTGGCCGGAGTTGCGCATGCGCTGGATCAATGCGTGCCGGCCGTAGCCCGGTAGCATGGGGATCGGTTTGATCCCCTGGAACCAATCCCATGGATACGACGGCTACGATCGAGGCCCTGCGGCACTCACCCCTGACCGCCCGATTGACCGACGCACAGGTGGCGGCGCTCGCAGAGCTCGCCTGTCACCGTGATCTGGTCCGCGACGAGGTGCTGCTGACCGAAGGCGAGGTCGACGCAAGCGTGCATGTCGTCGTCACCGGCTGTCTCGCCGTGACCCGCGATACCGGTGGCGGCCAGGGCCTGACCCTGGCCATGCTCAAACCCGGCGACATGGCGGGTGCGCTTGGCTTTGTCGACGATCACGCACATTCGGCGAGCCTGCGCGCGATGGAACCGACAGCGGTTTGCAGCATCGACCGCGCCAGTGTCGAACAACTCGTCGACCGCGACCCCTGGCTGGTCTACCGCCTGATGCAGAACATCGCGCGCTCGGTGCACGACATCCTGCACCGCATGAATTCGCAGTTCGTCGAACTCAACAACTACATCACCAAGACCCACGGTCGTTACTGACCGCCCCGCCGCGGGCCGGCCTGCGCGCCGAGCCCCGCCATAGTGGCTATTGAAATTTGTGATGCCGGGCGGACGGTCGATCCGTTACGGTAGTCCCCGCGGCGCGCCCTGTTGCAGGGAGCCCTCCCGTCATCCCGTTTTTTCTGAAATCAGCGAGCACCCCATGAGCCACATCGGTACCCGCGATGCCACCCGCCCCGACCCGGACGAACTGCTGACCCGGATCGCCGACTACGTCAGCTCGCATCCGGTCGACTCGGAACTCGCGCGCGACACGGCGCGTTACTGCCTGATGGATTCGCTCGCCTGCGCGATGCTCGCGCTCGACTACCCCGCGTGCACCAAGCTGCTCGGGCCGCTGGTTCCCGGCGCGGGCATGAGCGGCGGTGCGCGCGTGCCCGGCACCGCCTTTGAGCTCGACCCCGTGCAGGCCGCGTTCAACCTCGGTGCGATGATCCGCTGGCTGGATTTCAACGACACCTGGCTGGCGGCCGAATGGGGGCATCCGTCGGACAATCTGGGCGGCATTCTGGCCGTGGCCGACTGGCTGTCACGCACCCGCATGGCCGCCGGCGCGGCCCCACTGACGATGGGCGACGTGCTGGGCGCCATGATCAAGGCACACGAGATACAGGGCGTGCTGGCACTGGAGAACAGCTTCAACCGCGTCGGGCTGGATCACGTGCTGCTGGTGCGCATCGCGACGACCGCGGTCGTCGCGCAGATGCTCGGCGGCAACCGCGAGCAGATCATCAACGCAGTATCCAACGCCTGGATCGACGGCGGCGCCCTGCGCACCTACCGGCACGCGCCGAATACCGGCTCGCGCAAGAGCTGGGCCGCTGGCGACGCCACCGCGCGCGGCGTGCGTCTCGCGCTGATCGCGATGACCGGCGAGATGGGTTATCCGTCCGCGCTGTCGGCATCGAACTGGGGCTGGCAGGACGTGCTGTTCAAGGGCAAACCGCTCAAGCTCGCGCAGGACTTCGGCAGCTACGTGATGGAAAACGTGCTGTTCAAGATCTCGTTCCCGGCGGAATTTCACGCACAGACCGCGGTGGAAGCCGCGCTCGCATTGCACACCGAGGTCGCGGATCGGCTCAGCGACATCGACCGGATCGTGATCGAGACGCAGGAGGCCGGTGTGCGCATCATCGACAAGACCGGTCCGCTCGCAAACCCCGCGGATCGCGATCACTGCATCCAGTACATGGTAGCGGTGCCGATGATCTTCGGCCGGCTCACCGCGGCGGACTACGAGGACGAAGTCGCAGGCGATCCACGCATCGACACGCTGCGCGCGAAGATGCAGGTCTGCGAGAACGCGGACTTCAGCCGCGACTATCTGGATGCGGACAAGCGTGCAATCGGCAATGCGATCCAGGTGTTCTTTGCTGACGGGACCAAGACCGAACGCATCGCCATCGACTACCCGATCGGTCATCGCCGCCGTCGCGCCGAGGGCATCCCGCATCTGCTCGACAAGTTTCAGCGCGCGCTGGCCGGGCGCATGTCCGCGAGCCAGGTCGACAAGATCTCGCGGCTGTGCGCGGATGCCGAACGTCTCGCGTCCACGCCGGTGCCGGCGTTCGTCGAGCTCTGGCTCATCGAGTAGCAGCCGAATGACCGGCTGCGGCTGGGCGATCGCCGTGCATGGCGGTGCCGGCCAATGGCGGGATGCGGATCCGGACGCGGTGCTGGATGGCATCCGCACCGCGCTCGAGGCGGGTCGCAATGTCCTTGCTGGCGGCGGCTGCGCGGACGACGCGGTGGTCGCCGCGGTTGTGGTGCTCGAAGACGACCCGCTGTTCAACGCCGGCACCGGGTCAGTGCTGAACCGCGCCGGTGAAGTCGAAATGGATGCCGCATTGATGCTGGGCGACGGCATGCAGGCTGGCGCCGTGGCGGCGATCCAGCGCGTGCGCAATCCGATCCTGGTCGCGCGCGACGTCATGCGCCACACCGATCACGTACTGCTCGCCGGCCCCGGCGCGCAGCGCTTCGCGCGCGAGCACGGCCATGCCGATCACGACCCGATCACGCAGGCACGCCGCGCCGCAGCGGCACAAAGCGACGGCGGCGGGCGGACCGCTGGCAACACCGTCGGCGCGGTGGCGCTGGATCATACCGGCCGACTCGCCGCGGCGACCTCCACCGGTGGAGTGCACGACAAGCTGCCGGGACGCATCGGTGACAGCCCGATCCCGGGTGCCGGCACCTACGCCGACCGCCGCGCTGCGGTTTCCGCCACCGGGCGCGGCGAGTACATGATCCGCCTTGCCAGCGCCCGTCGCGTGGCTGATCGGATCGCTGTCGGATCAGGCGCGCAAGCGGCCGTCGACCTTGCAGTTCGCGATCTGCTGAGCGCCGGCTGCACAGAAATCGGCCTCATCGCCGTGAATGCCGACGCCGAGATCGGCATCGCCCACAATACGCCGCAGATGCCGTTGGGCTATGTCACGCAGCGACAGCCGCAGGCCATCGTGATGATGCGTCGGACCGAACCCGGGTAGCAATCTCGTGAGGCGGCATACTCTGGATTATTCAGAGTTGCCCAAAGGATACGTGTCGTCGCCATCGAGACCGACTTCAGCCGTTCTCGCCTGAACGATGTGTTCGAAATCGAACGATACGCGATGATCGATCAGCATCCGGCTGCCAGGTTCGTTCCCACGATGTGCGCCTGGCACTGCTGAATGAACAGGCTCACGCAAGTTCAGATCCTTCGTCGAGCGCGGCGCGGCAGCCACCACATCACGAGCAGAATCCCAACAAACGCCGCCCAGAGACCCACATAGACAAGAAGCCGGTCCCGCATCGAGTCAAAGAAACCCGGGACGCGCGGAACAAGCCCGTGTTCACGGGCGAACCACGAACCGCTCATGGCCGGGTTGACCCACACGTCCACGCGGGTGTTCAGGGAATGCATACCGGTCTCCTGAACCTGCAAGACCGGCACCAATTCCGGCAGGTAGGCCGCGAAAGTGGTCTTCATTGAAAAGGGCTTGCCATCCACCGCGCCGGTGAAATACCTCCTCGTTTTGGACGCTTCGCCGCTCGGGACGATATCTACGTGGAATTTCTGAACCTCGAAGCTTGCGGGTCGGTAACCATCGCGGTTAAACCAGATTCCCGCCGCGGGCAAATTGACCCAAGTGTTTCCCCAAATCAGTGGTGGAAGCACGAAAAGCTCAACGATGATCAGTGCAATGCCCAGCAACCGCCAAATGAGTGGCGGTTTGCGCACAGGTGTGCGCGCGGAATTTCGTTTCGTCGCAGACGATGCCACGCGACCTTGACGCCGAATCAGCTGACCCGCTCGAACACACCGGCCGCGCCCATGCCGGTGCCGATGCACATCGTCAGCATGCCGTAACGCAGCTTCTCACGCTCCAGCGCGTGCACCAGTGTCGCTGCGCGGATCGCCCCGGTCGCGCCCAGCGGATGTCCCAGCGCAATCGCGCCGCCGAGCGGATTGACCCGCGTCGGGTCCAGTCCGAGTTCGTTGATCACCGCGACGCTCTGCGCGGCGAACGCCTCGTTGAGTTCGATCCAGTCGAGATCGGCCTGACGTACGCCTGTCAGCGCGAGCGCCTGCGGAATCGCACGCACCGGACCGATGCCCATGACTTCCGGCGCCACGCCGGACACGGCATAACCCAGGAACCGTGCTCGCGGCCGAAGTCCAAACCGTTTCAGCCCTGCTTCGCTCGCGAGCAACACGGCGCCCGCCCCGTCGCTGGTCTGCGAACTGTTGCCGGCCGTGACACTGCCGCGCGCGGCAAACACGCTGCGCAGTTTTGCCAGCACATCGATCGAGGTGTCGGCACGCGGGCCCTCGTCCTGGGCGATGGTGCGTTCGGCGATGGCGACCGTCGCCGAATGTCGGTCCGGACGCGCATCGCGCACGGTCACCGGCAGGATCTCGGCGCCGAATGCACCGGCAGCCTGCGCGGCGACTGCGCGCTGGTGGCTTTGCAGTGCGAACGCATCCTGCATCGCGCGGTCGACCTTCCAGCGCTCGGCGACGCGTTCGGCGGTGATGCCCATGCCGTAGGCGATCGCCAGATCGTGATCGCCGTCGAATACCGCGGGATTGTAGGCCGGCTTCGCACCACCCATGGGCACGAGACTCATGCTCTCGGTGCCGGCGGCAATCATCAGGTCGACCTCGCCGAGACGAATGCGGTCCGCCGCCCAGGCGACGGCCTGCAAACCCGATGCGCAGAAACGATTGACCGTGACGCCCGGAACCGACTCCGGCAGCCCCGCCATCAACAGCGCGATGCGCGCGACGTTCATGCCCTGTTCGCCCTCGGGCATCGCGCAGCCGACGATGACATCGCCGATCGCAGCGGGGTCGACGCCTTCGTTGCGCGCCAGCAATCCGCGCAGGCAATGCACGAGCAGGTCGTCGGGACGCGTGTGCCGCAGCCCGCCACGTGGCGCCTTGCCCACGGGTGTACGGACGGCATCCACGATATATGCGTCAGAGATTGTTTTGGCCATGGCTGTCATCATCAGTTCCGCAGCGGTTTGCCGGTCGAAAGCGTATGCGCGATGCGCGCCTGCGTCTTTGGCGTGGCCGCGAGTTCAAGGAAGGTTTCGAGTTCCAGGCGCAGCAGCCAGGCATCGTCCACACGCGCGCCTTCTGGCAACTCGCCGCCACAGAGCACGCGCGCCAGCCGTGACCCGATCAGGTAATCGTGCTCGGAAATGAAACCGCCTGCCTGCATGTTCGCCAGAAATGCGTTGAAGATGCCAAGGCCGGTCTCGCCAGCCACGACGATTTCACTCGACAGCGGTGGCGGCACATAGCCGGCTTCGTACAGAGAATTGACCTCGGCGCGGGCGACGTGCAACAGCTCGTGCACGTTGAACACGATTGGATCGGTCGCGCGCAGATAGCCAAACCGGCGCGCCTCGATCGCATTGCCGGCCACCTTCGCCATCGCCACCTGTTCGAATACCCTGCGCAGATACGGCAGAACGTTGCCATCCGGCGTCTGCTCGGACGCGCGGCGCGCGAGTTCCTTGCTGCCACCGGCAGCCGGGATCAATCCGACGCCGGTTTCGACCAGGCCGATGTAGGTCTCGAACGCAGCAACGGTGCGGTCGCAATGCAGCACCAGTTCGCAGCCGCCACCAAGCGCAAGCCCGCGCGTGGCGGCCACCGTCGGCACCGGCGAATGTTTCAGCGCCATGGTGAGTTGCTGGAAGTCCTCGATCAGCCGCCGCACATAGTCCAGGTCTCCGCGCCCGGTTGCCTCGATCGCGCCCTTGAGATTGGCGCCGGCCGAGAATGGATCGCTGTCCTGCCACAGGATCAGCCCTTTGAACCCACGCGTGGTTTCCTCGATGGCACGCAGTCCGGCCTCGATCACACCAGGCGTGACGGTGTGCATCTTGGTCCTGAAACTCAATACCGCGATGTCGTCACCGGCGTGCCACAGACGCGCGTCCGGCATCTCGAACACCGATGTGCCGCCATCCTGCGCCGCGCCCAGCACGCCCTCGCGCACGGCCTGGCGCCGATAGACGGGATGCGCGGACGGCGGCTCGTCGAGCCCGGTCGCGGCGGAATAGGAGCCAGCGGGGAAATGCACGCCGGTCCGCGCCGGGTCCCGCGCCCAATCCGGCAACGCAACCGACGCGAGCGTTCGACCCTCCGCAATCTCGACGCTGAGCCACTGCGCGACGCGCTGGAAACCGATCGCCTGCCAGATTTCGAACGGCCCAAGACGCCAGCCGTAACCCCAGCGCATGGCCAGATCGAGGTCTCGGGCATTGGCCGCGATGTCGCCAAGCCATACCGCGCTGTAGTGCAACAGATCAGCGAGCACCGCGCGCAGAAATTCGCCATGCGGATGGTCGAGCGCCAGCAGGCGCTCGAACTTCGCCACTGGATCGCGTTCGTTGAGCAGTTCGCGCGTGGCATCGGTCATCGCCGAGCGCACACGCCGGTAGTCGCCGCTCACCGGGTCGAACACCTGCAGGTCCTTGCCGTTCTTCCGATAGATGCCGGCGCCGGATTTCTGCCCGATGTTGCCGGCATCGATCAGCGCTTTGGCCCAGTCCGGCATCTGGTAGACCGATCGCCAGGGATCATCGGGCAATGTCGCGTGGAGTTCGGCGACGATGTGCGCGAAGGTGTCCAGCCCTACGACATCAGCCGTACGGAAGGTCGCACTCTTCGGTCGACCGATGCCGGGACCGGTGAGCCGGTCGACGAGGTCCAGCGGCAGTCCGAGCCGACCGGCGTGATGAATCACCGACAGCATCGCGAACACACCGATGCGGTTGGCGACGAAATTCGGCCGGTCCTTTGCGCGCACGACGCCCTTGCCGAGCACCTGGGTGCAGAAGCCCTCGAGGCGATCCAGCACGGCCGCCGCGGTACCGGGATGACCGATCAGTTCCACGAGGTGCATGTAGCGCGGCGGGTTGAAGAAGTGCACGCCACAGAATCGTGGCCGAAGCGCGTCCGGAAGATCGGCCGCGAGTCGCGCGATGCCGAGCCCCGAGGTGTTGCTCGCGAGGATCGCGTTCGGCTTGAGGTGGCTCACGATGCGCGAATACAGCAAACGCTTGATCTCGATGCGTTCACTGACCGCCTCGATCACTAGATCGCAGTCGGCAAGCCGGGCAAGATCGTCATCGTAGTTTGCCGGGGCGATCAACCGCGCCAATTCCGGCAGGGCCAGTGGCGCCGGGTGCAGCTTTGCGAGCCCGGCGATCGCGCGTTCGACATTCGCATTGCGATTCGCGCCGTCACCCGGCAGGTCATACAGGATCACGCCGATCGAGGCATTGGCCAGATGCGCGGCGATCTGCGCGCCCATGACCCCCGCGCCCAGCACCGCCACGCGGCGAATCGAACGACGTTCGTCGGTATAGCTCAACATAAAGTGTCCCGCAAAAACGATAGATCAATGGCCCGCGTACATCTGCTCGATCTCCGCGGCGTATCGCTCCATGGCCTTGGGTCGCTTCACCTTGAGCGTCGGCGTCAGCAGGCCATTGTCGATCGTCCATTCATCGAAGGTCGCGCTCACCTGATGGATCTGCGCATAACCCGGAAACGCGCGCATGCGCGCCGCGACGCGCGTTGTGAGTTGCTCACGGGCGTTCTCTGCATTCGGGTCATCCGCATCCAGTCCGTTCTGCCGGGCGAACTGCGTCCAGCGATCGCGATGCAGGACCAGAATGGCGCTCAGATACGGCCGCCCTTCGCCGACGATGAGCACCTGAGTGATCAGCGGGTCTTCACCGATCGCGGCCTCCATGTCCACCGGCGGCAGTTTTTCGCCGTTGGCGAGCACGATGATGTCCTTGATGCGGCCGGTGATGTACACATGTCCATCGGGATCGATGCGTGCGGTATCGCCCGTGTGCAGCCAGCCGTCCGAATCAATCGCGGCCGCAGTGGCTTCGTCGTTTCGCCAATAGCCGCGCATGATGTTCGGTCCGCGCGCGAGCAGCTCGCCGCCCTCGCCGATGCGAATCTCCACGTTGCGGATCGGCAGCCCGATGCTATCGGGTTTGTTGTCCTGAATCGGATTGATCGTGATCACCGGGCTGGATTCAGTGAGCCCGTACCCCTGCAGGACATTGATGCCCAGCGCCGTGAATACGCGACCGACCTGGACCGGCAGTGGCGCACCACCCGACACGGCCAGGCGGATGCGCCCGCCGAAGCCGGCGCGCAGCTTGGATGCAACCAGACGGTCCAGCAGCGGCCACAGCAAGAGCGACCAGCGCCAGGGCGCGCGTCCCTGTTGATGCTCGAAGCGCCGGGTTCCGACCGACACCGCGCGATCGAACAGCCAGCGCGCGTAGCGCGGGCCCGCGTCCAGCTTCTCGGTCAGCCGCTGGTAGACCCGCTCGAAGATGCGCGGCACCGCCACCATCATCGTCGGTCGGATCGCGCGCAGGTCTTCGGGCAGATCCGGAATCGAGCGACAGAATGCGATCTCGACACCGCCGGTCATCGCCAGATAACAGTCCGTCGTGCGGCCAAGCGTATGCGACCACGGCAGGAAGGCCAGGGCCGAGTCGGTCGGAAATACCGCCACGCTGTGCAGCGAATCGCGCGCATTCGACAGCAGATTGCCGTGCGTGAGCATCACGCCCTTCGGCCGGCCGGTGGTACCGGAGGTGTACATGATGGTCGCAAGCTCGTCGGGCTCGCCGGGGTGCGTGATCAACGCACCGGGCGCATCGGCGCCCAGCAGCTCCGCCGCATGCACCACGCAGGTATCGGCGTCCGGCGGCGGCGCTTCGTCGAGCAGAATCACGCGCTCGATCGCCCCCAGCTCACAGTCCGCCCCGCGCATCTCAAGCCACTGCTCGTGGCGTTCGAGAATCAGCAGCCGGATGCCGGAATGCTCGGCGACATAGGCACAGTTCTCGCCGCGGTCGTCGACATACAGGGGTACGACGACCAGCCCGAGCCCGAGTGCGGCCTGGTCGATGACCGCCCAGCTCAGACGCGTGCGCAGACGCAGCCCCAGACGATCGCCCGGTGACAGTCCATACGCTTCGATCACGCGCTGCCAGCGCGCGACTTCCGCGGCGACCGCCTTCCAGGTCCAGCCGACCCAGTGTCCGGTCGCCGGATCGTACTCGCGGTATGCAATCCGCTCGGCGCTGCGCGCCACGCGGGTGCGAAACAACGCGGCAAGCGTGGGGGCTTCGTCGCGGTCGATGACATCGATGTCGGTGCGACCAGCCAGAGCGTCCGGCGGATACACGTTGGAATTCGTCATGGACGGGGGCACGCAAGCCGGATGGAAACAGGCATTCGAGCAGCGATCACGGTCCTCGGCATCAGGCCGCCTCGTCACGTGCCGCGGACGCGGCCGCGGCCGACGTGTCCGGCGCGAAGGCGTCGACCTGCACGACATCGGCGACTGCCGCGCGCGCGGCACGCACCTGTTCGACCTGTGCGGCGGTCACAACACCCTTGGCAACGAATTCGTCCAGACCATCGTCCGCGCCGAGGCGCGTCCGCGGCCGGTGCCCGGCCTCGCGCAGGGCGTGCTCGGCCGCGGCGGCGTCCATGACCAGACGGTACGCATTCTCCAGCCGACCGGTAACGTCATTCGGATCGGTCGAGACATACAACCCGGCCAGCAGGCGATCGCGCGCCGAACCCGGTTTCTGCAACAGGTTCGCCACCTGGTGACCAAGCCGGTCATCGGGGCGACGCTGGCGCCGACCGAGCGGAAACACCACGATGCGCAGCAGGCGGCCGTACCAGCGCATGGGAAAGTTGTCGAGTATGCCATCGAGCGCAGACTCGATTTTCAACAGCCCGTCCCGCGCGGCCCAGTGCACCAGCGGCAGATCATCGGCCGGACGACCGGTGTCCTCGAAACGTTTCAGCACGGCCGTCACGTAAAACAGTTGACCGAGTGCATCGGCGAACCGGCCGGAGAGTTTTTCGCGGCGCTTGAGTTCGCCACCCTGGAGAAGAAACGCATTGTCGGCGAGGAACGCAAACGCGGCGCTGTAACGTTCGACGGCACGATAGTAACCGGCGGTCGGACCGCGGACCGGCGAATCGGCGAACAGGTTGCTGATGCCGAACACAAACGCACGCGCCTTGTTGTGGATCACGTGGCCGATATGGCCCCAAAGCGCGGTGTCGAATGCAGCGACATTTCCAGCGGTGGCGGTCTCGATTTCCTTGAGCAGATACGGATGGCAACGCATCGCGCCCTGCCCGAAGATGATCAGCGAACGCGTGAGAATGTTCGCGCCTTCCACGGTGATCGAGATCGGGATCTGCTGATACGCACGCGCCAGATAGTTGCGCGGGCCCATGCTGATGCCGCGGCCACCATGAATGTCCATTGCATCGTTCAACACCTGACGCATGCCTTCGGTGTTGTTGTACTTCATGATCGCCGAAATCACCGACGGCTTTTCGCCCGCATCCAGGACGGCCACCGTCAACAGCCGTGCCGCATCCATCGCATAGGCGAGCCCGCCGATGCGGGCCAGCGGTTCCTCGATCCCTTCGAACTTGCCAATCGCCACGTTGAACTGACGGCGCACTGCGGCATACGCGCCGGAGGTCATTGCAGCGTACTTGCCGGCACCCGCGCCAAGCGAAGGCAGCGAAATACCCCGACCGGCCGACAGGCTGTCCATGAGCATGCGCCAGCCGTTGCCGATCTGCTCGCGCCCGCCGATGACCCAGTCCATCGGCACGAACACGTCCTGACCGCGATTGGGACCGTTCTGGAACGCGGCGTTCAAGGGGTAGTGCCGATCGCCGATCTCGACACCCGGCGTCGAGGTCGGGATGAGCGCACAGGTGATGCCGAGATCTTCCTGCTCGCCAAGCAGGTGATCCGGGTCGTACACACGGAACGCCAGACCCAGCACGGTCGCGACCGGTCCGAGCGTGATGTAGCGCTTCTCCCAGGTCACGCGCATTCCAAGCACTTCACGTCCGTCGTGCTCGCCCTTGCACACAAGGCCGTAGTCCGGCATTGACGCGGCGTCCGAACCGGCGGTCGGGCCGGTCAGCGCAAAGCATGGGATTTCTTCGCCGCGCGCAAGCCGCGGCAGATAGTGATTCTTCTGTGCTTCCGTGCCGTAATGTAGCAGCAGCTCCGCAGGTCCAAGGGAGTTCGGCACCATCACAGTGACGGCAGCGGTGCCACTTCGCGCGGACACCTTCATGACCACATCCGAATGTGCGCGCGCGCTGAAACCAAGGCCCCCATAGGCCTTCGGAATGATCATGCCGAAGAAGCGGTTACGCTTCAGGAACGTCCAGACTTCGGGTGGCAGATCGTTGCGCTCGGCGGTGATCTGCCAGTCGTCGAGCATCGCGCAGAGTTCATCGACCGGCCCGTCGATGAATGCCTGCTCGTCGGCGCTGAGCGAACTGGCTGGTGTCGCGAACAACCGGTTCCAGTCCGGGTGCCCGCTGAACAGCTCTGCGTCCCAACCCACGGTGCCGGCCTCGATTGCGTCGCGTTCGGTCTGCGACATCGGCGGCAGCATGGCGCGTATGCGACGCATCATCGGCTCGCTCAGCGCGTTGCGGCGCAGGATGTCGATATTCAATGGCACGAGCAGCAGGGCATACGCGGCCCAGGCCACCACGCCGGGAATACCGCGGGCCAGCCCCAGCGCAGTCGCGACGATCAAGAGCACGCCCACGCCGACCGTCCATGCGCGCAGCCCGAAACGGGTACGGGACAGGAGATAAACCGCGATCAGCCAGATCGCGAGCCAGAACAGAATCGTCATGTTCGTATCCTCCTCGAACACCAGGACCGGATCAGCCGACCTGGCGTTGCAGCTGGACGGGTTCGGGCCGCGCGGGCGCAGTCATCCCGGCGGCAAAAAACTCGGTGAGACGGCGCGTCATCTCGTCATGATCGAGCGGGTTGCACATGCGGCAGGACGCAATCAGCCGCATCAGGTCGGAGCCGGTCATGCAGTAGGCCAGCGTGCCAACCAGGAAGTGCATGCGCCAATACAGTTCGTGGTCAGGAAGGTCGGGCAACGCGCGTGCAAATGCCGCCCGGAAACGTTTGATGACTGGCTGGTAGAGATTTCGTACCGCCTCCTGGCGTGACGATTGCGGTTCGGTGAATGTCCGCCCCAGCAGTTGAATGAACTGCGCGCCGCCGCGGCTTCGATCGTGGACCAGTTCGAGCGCGGGGGCCACGAACGCTTCAATGAGTTCCGCCACACCGACGGCTGCCTCCCCCGCGGCATGTTCAAGGCTTTCCAGCCGACGCAGGCGTTCCTCGTTCATGGGCTTGAGGCGGCGCGCGTACACGGCGTCCAGCAGTTCATCCTTGGACCCGAAGTGATAATTGACGGCGGCAAGATTGACCTCCGCCGTCGTCGTGATCTGGCGCAGGGAGGTGCGCCCGATTCCCTGCTCGGCGAACAGGGCCTCGGCGGCATCGAGAATGCGGTTCTTGGTCGCGGACAGATCCGACATCAGTGGTTCACACCCTGGAGCAGAGCGGCCGACACAGGCGCACAAGACCGCCACCGCCGCGCTCAATCGCTCGTTTCAAACGAACGTTTGAATTAAACGCTAGTTTAGATCAGAAATGCAAGGGCGCGCGTCCCTGAGTCGCACGTCGAGCGATCGACCGAAGCAGAAATTGAGCAAGGCGTGCCCACGCACCAGGTCGGGGCGCGAAATCCGCATGCTGCGGAAAGGGTTTCAGATGACCGGAAGGTTTGCCCGCTCAACGGGCAGGAAATAGCTGGGAAATTCGCGAAACTGGCCCGATCTCTACGTCGATCAAACGCGGGGGACAGACCGCGCCGCGGGCGATGACCTCCGCCGCGCAGCGACGGCGGAGAACCTGTCAGGCGTACATGCGCTGGTCGGGCAACACGAAAGACAGACCCTCGCGCGCCCAGGCAATCACCCCGCCGCGCAGGTTCACGACGTTGTCGAAACCCTGCTGACCGAGCCACATGCAGACCTGCGCGGAACGCGCACCGCTGCGGCAGTAGAACACGACGTCCTTGTTGCGAGGGATATCGGCAAGGCGCAACGGCAGCAGGTGCATGGGCACGTGCTGGCCACCCTCGATCATGCCCTGCGCGACCTCCGGGCCGCTGCGGACATCGATCAGCATGAGGTCGTCACCCGCGTTCAGGCGGTCGGCCAGACTGCGCGCATCGATCTCTTTGATGAACATCGGATGACCTCGGTGGACGGGCCGTTACAATAGGCGCCATTGTATATTAGTCTTTGCTAAAATAACAAGCGATTGCCGCCCGAAACCCCACCCTTAACGGTCTGATTCCTTGGATTTTTTCCCGGTTTTTCTCGATCTGCGCGATCGCCGCTGCGTGGTGGTCGGCGCCGGCGCGGTCGCAACCCGCAAGTGCGCATTGCTGCGCCGCGCGCGGGCGCGAATTATCGTGATTGGCCCCGATCCGCACCCGGGCCTGCGCCAGTGTGCCGCCGAGGGCCAGATTGAACTGTTGCCGCGGCCGTATGCGTCGGGCGACCTCGACGGCGCCCGCCTGATCATCGCGGCGACCGACGACGCCGGGGTCAACCGGACGGTCGCCGCAGAAGCCAAAGCGCGCGGGATTCCCGTCAATGTCGTCGACGACGTCGCAGCCGGTGACGTGGCGGTGCCGTCGATCGTCGACCGCTCGCCGGTCATCATCGCCGTCGGCACGGGCGGCGCCTCCCCGGTGCTCGCGCGTCAGATTCGCGCGCGCCTCGAGACGCTGATCCCCGCCGCCTATGGACGACTGGCGACACTTGCCGGGAAGTTCCGCGAACACGTCGCCGCAAAAATCATCGACCCCGCACGCAGACGCCACTTCTGGGAGCGCGTGCTGAGCGGACCGATTGCCGAGCGCGTGTTCGCCGGTCACGACGCCGAAGCCGAGGCCGAACTCAATCTCGCGATCGACCGTACGGCCGGCGAAGGACCGGAGACCGGTGAGGTCTACCTGGTCGGCGGCGGCCCGGGCGACCCGGACTTGCTGACCTTCAAGGCCTTCCGCCTGATGCAGCAGGCCGATGTCGTGCTCTACGACCGGCTGGTCGCGCCCGCGGTGCTGGACATGGTGCGGCGCGATGCCGAGCGCATCTACGTCGGAAAGGCACGCTCGGACCACGCCATGCGCCAGGAGCAGATCAACGCGACGCTCGTGCGCCTGGCCCGCGAGGGCAAGCGCGTCCTGCGGCTCAAGGGCGGCGACCCGTTCATTTTTGGCCGCGGCGGCGAGGAGATCGACACGCTGGCCCGCGAAGGCATCCCGTTCCAAGTCGTGCCGGGCATTACCGCGGCCAGCGGCTGCGCGGCGTATGCGGGCATCCCGCTGACCCACCGCGACTATGCCCAGTCGTGCAGCTTCGTCACCGGGCATCGCAAGGACGGCAGCATCGAACTCAACTGGCCGATGCTGGCGCAACCCGACCAGACCGTGGTGTTCTACATGGGGCTGGTCGGCATTGCCGAGATCGCGCGCCAGCTGATTGCCCATGGCGCACCCGCCGACCTGCCGGCCGCGCTCGTCGAACAGGGCACGACCCCGGCGCAGCGCGTACATGTCGCCACGCTCGGGACGCTCGAGAGGGTCATTGAACAGACCCGGCCGCAACCACCAACCCTGCTGATCGTCGGCCGCGTGGTCGAACTGCGCGATAAGCTGGACTGGTACCGCGCGCCGGCAACCGCGGGCGCGGCATTCCTGAGCCGCGACGCGGCCGCGAGCACCGCCGAATGAAGCCCGCCGAGCGGGCCTTGGACGGCTTTCGCGAAGTGGTTGCCGCTGCGGACGCGCAGATCGATCTGGCCCGCGCCGCGCTCGAAATCGCCCGGCACGCATACCCGGAGATCGACCCGGCCCACTACCTCGCGGAGCTGGACCGACTCGCCGACGGACTCGCACCGGTGTTTCGCGACACCCTGCCACCGGTCATGCAGGTGCAGACACTGTCGCGATACCTGTTTCGCGAAAACGGATTTCACCCCGCGCAGAACGCCTATTACGATCCACGCAACAGCTATCTGAACGAGGTGCTGGATCGGCGCGAAGGGATCCCGATCTCGCTTTCGCTCGTCTATCTAGAAGTCGGCATGCGACTCGGACTGCCGCTGGCCGGGATCTCGTTTCCGCAGCGTTTTCTCGTCAAACATGTATCACCCGCCGGCGAGATCATCATCGATCCGTTCGGCGAGGGACGCATGCTGGACGACGACGCCCTCATCGCCCTGCTCGTCGAGGACGGCGAAAACGAGAGTCAATCCGAGTTCGACCCGGAAACGCTGCCGGATCTCCTGAGGGCCTGTTCGAAACGCGATCTGCTGTTGCGCTGGCTGCGCAACCTGAAGGGCATCTATTTCCACCAGCACCTCTACGGCAAGGCGCTGGAAATCAGCACAATGATCTTCGCGCTCACGCCGGACCTGCCGATCGAGATCCGCGACCGCGGTGTCATCTACGAGCAGATGGAATGTGCCCGTGCGGCACTCGCGGACTACGAACGCTATCTGCTGGTATCCCACGACATTGGCGATCACACCGAGATTCGCCAGCGGGTGGCGAATCTCAAGCACAGCGTTGCGCGGCTGAATTAGGGCCTGTTCAGTCTGCCCCGGATTGCCAGAGCACCGAAAACAAAGAAATGTGATTTTTCGTTTTCTTTCATTCTCAACGGCTTGCAGCCGTCGTTGTGGCGGCACTTCCCCGTGCCGCGGAAAGCTCTGATCCGCGCAGGCGGCCCGGGCCGCAAGGCGCGGGAATTTCAGGCCCAAGCGGCGCTCGGGTATCATCGCGCGATCTATGAAACACCTGCTTGGCCTGATTGTGGTGCTCTCGGTACTGTGGTGGCTTCTTTCGGGAATGACCGACCCACTGCTGCTCGGCCTGGGCGCCGTCTCCGTGGCGCTGGTGACTTGGCTCGCCTATCGCATGGACGTGGTCGACGGTGAGTCCTACCCGCTGCATCTGCGCCCCCTGCGTCTGCTGGCGTACTGGGCCTGGCTCGCCCGCGAAATCGCGTCATCCAACGTCGACGTGCTGCGGGTCGTATGGTCGCGCCGACGCCCAAGGCCCGCGGTCGGCTGGCTCGAGGCCGGCCAGCGCACCCCGGCCGGGCGCACGATCTACGGAAACTCCATCACCCTGACACCGGGCACGGTCACGCTGGACCTCGTCGACCAACGACTGCGCGTGCACGCGCTGACGGCCGCTGGACTCGAGACCCTGCGGGCGGGCGAGATGAACCGCCGCATCTGCGCGGTCGAGGGCGAACGCTGATGTTCGTGGCGGCATTGATCGCGGTCCTGATCGCCATGGCCATGGGGCTGGTCCGCGCGCTGGCCGGACCAACGGTCTACGACCGCCTGCTCGCGCTCAATGCCTTCGGCACCAAGACCGTGCTGCTGATCGCGCTGTTCGGTTTCATGACCGGCCGCCCCGCCTTTCTGGACATCGCGCTGGTCTACGCGCTGATCAATTTCATCGGCACGCTCGCCGTGCTGAAGTTCTTCGAGTCACGCGATCTGGGTGTTCCGTCGCGCCAGGGTCATCACGACGGGAACGCGTCGTGAGCGTCGCCTTCGATGTCGCTGCATGGCTGCTGATCGTGACCGCGGGGATTTTTCTGATTTCGGGCGGCGTGGGACTGCTGCGTTTTCCGGAATTTTTCACGCGCGTGCATGCCGCCAGCATCATCGATACCGGCGGCACCCTGCCGCTGCTGATGGCCATGCTGCTGCAAAGCGACGACTGGCTGACCGCCGTGAAGCTGGTCCTGATCGGTGTGTTTCTGCTGCTCACCGGCCCCACGGCAACCCATGCGCTGGCAAAGGCGGCGGCGCACGGCGGACTGCGGCCTGTGGTTGGCGAGCGCAGTGGGGAGTCGCAGCCATCGAACTGCTGATCGACATTGTGCTGTTCGCCCTGCTCGCGGTGACCGCACTTGCGGTGATGTGGCAGCGCAACCTGTTCACCGCGACGATGCTGCTCGGGCTGTTCAGCCTGTTGTCGGCGTCGCTGTTCGTGGTCATGGATGCAGTGGACGTCGCCTTCACCGAGGCCGCCGTCGGCGCAGGCGTCTCGACGATCCTCATGCTGGCGACCCTCGGGATCACCGGATGCGCACGCGCGATGCCCTTCCAGCACTCACTGCCGCGCCTGCTGGCGGTCGTGCTGACTGGCGCCCTGCTGATCTACGGCACGCTGGACATGCCGCACTACGGCGACCCGGACGCGCCGGCCATGCAGCATGTCGTTCCGCGCTACGTGGAAGCGTCCGGCACGGAGATCGGCATCCCGAACATCGTGACCTCCGTGCTTGCGAGCTATCGCGGCTATGACACGCTGGGCGAGGTCACCGTCATCTTCACGGCCGGCATCAGCGTGCTCGGCCTGATCGGCCTGCACCGCGGTCGCCGTCGACGCCCCGACTGCGAGTTCGATCACGAGACCGAGTGATGGAACACCACCTGATCGTTCGCCTGGTCGCGAAGCTCTTGATCCCGCTGATCCTGCTGTTCGCACTGTACGTGCAGTTCCATGGCGACTATGGCCCGGGCGGCGGCTTTCAGGCCGGCGTGATTTTCGCCGCCGGAATGATCCTCTACGGCCTCGTGTACGGAGTCGATGCGCTGATCCGTGTCGTTCCACGCGCCGCCATTCGGGTGCTGAGCGCATCCGGCGTGCTGCTGTACGCCGGTGTGGGTGTCGCCGGCATGTTGCTCGGCGGGCAGTATCTCGACTACGCAGTACTCGCCCATAACCCGGTACAGGGCCAGCATCTTGGAATACTGCTGATCGAACTCGGCGTCGGCATCACCGTTGCAAGTGTGATGATCGGTCTGTTCTACGCGTTCACGGGCTACGGCGAGCCGGACTGATGGAACTCGCCCTCGGACTGTACAACTACTGGGCGGTCATCGTTCTGATGATGACCGGGTTTTATATCGTGATCGGCAGCCGTAACCTGATTCGCAAGATCATCGGCCTGAACCTGTTTCAGATCTCGGTGTTCATGCTGTTTATTTCCATGGGCAAGGTCCACGACGGCACGGCTCCGATCCTGCAGGACGGCGCCGCACCCTACTCGAACCCGTTGCCCCACGTGCTGATCCTGACGGCGATCGTCGTGGGCGTTGCAACCACCGCCCTGGCGCTCGCGCTGACCGCGCGCATCCACAGCGCCTATGGCGATATTGACGACCGGCAGGACCTGGGCGCAGACACGTGAGCAGCCTGATGACCCATCTGCCGGCATTGCAGGTCGTGGTGCCGCTGATCGCGGCGCCGGTCTGCATGCTACCCGGCGCGCGCCGGCTGGCATGGCCGATCGCAACACTGGCGAGCCTTGCGAGCATGCTGATCGCATTTGCCCTGCTCAACCAGGTGCAACAGGGCGGAACGATCTCCTACGCACTGGGCGGCTGGCCGGCACCGTTCGGCATCGAGTATCGGGTCGATCTCGCGAACGCCCTCGTTCTGCTGGTCGTTTCATCCATCTCGACCATCGTGCTGATCTCGGCCCCGGCCGGCATCGCCGCCGACATCCCGCAGTCACGCACTGAACTCTTCTACACCGGCTGGCTGCTGTGTCTGACCGGCCTGCTCGGCATGACCGTGACCGGTGACGCGTTCAACGTCTTCGTGTTCCTGGAAATCTCGTCCCTGTCGAGCTACTTCCTGATCGCGCTCGGACGACAGCGCCGCGCGCTGCGAGCCGCATTTCACTACCTCGTGCAGGGCACCATTGGCGCGACGTTTCTGCTGATCGGCATCGGTCTCATGTACATGATGACCGGCACGCTGAACATGGCCGATCTCGCCGAACGCATCGACGCCGTACAGGACACACGCACGATTCGCGTGGCACTGGCATTCGTCGTGATCGGGCTTGCGATCAAGGCGGCGATCTTTCCGCTGCATGCCTGGCTGCCGAACGCGTATGGGTTTGCGCCTAACCCGGTCGCGGCGTTTCTCGCCGGCACGGCGACGAAGGTTTCGATCTACATACTCGTGCGCTTTGTCTTTGGACTGTTCGGCGGCGACTTCAGCTTCGGAAATCTCGAACTGGGCGACGCACTGTTGCCAATTGCGCTCGCGGGCGCCCTCATCCCTTCGCTCGTGGCGCTCTACCAGAAGGACGCCAAGGCCGTACTGGCCTATTCATCGGTCGCGCAGATCGGCTATATGGTGCTGGGCATCGCCCTGGCGAGTGCCGCCGGGCTGGCGGCAAGCCTGCTGCATCTGTTCAATCACGCAATGATGAAGACCGCGCTGTTTCTCGCGGTCGGTGCCGTGGTGCTGCGTGTCGGCAGCAGCTCTCTGGACCAGTTCAACGGCATCGGTCGACGCATGCCCTGGACGATGGCCGCGTTCGTCGCCGCCGGGCTCAGCCTGATCGGCGTACCGCCGACGGCCGGGTTCGTCAGCAAGTGGCTGCTGCTCGAGGCGGCGCTCGAATCCGGCGCAGCCGGCATCGTTGCGGCGATCGTGGTGATTGCGAGTTCGGTCATCGCGGTCTTTTACGTCGGCCGCATCGTGGAACGCGCATACTTTCGTATGCCGGCGCCCGGTCACGCGAACATTGCAGACGCCCCGCTGTCGATCCTGCTGCCGCTGTGGGTATTGGCTGGCGCGGGGATCTGGTTCGGACTGGCGACCGATCTGCCACTCGAAACGGCGCGCTCGGCGGCCGCCGCCCTCTCGGGCCCGCTGCCATGAGCACACACGCGGCGATGTTGCTGGCGATGCTGCTGCCCGCGGCAGGCGCGCTCGGCGTGCTGTTGACCGGCGCCCGTCCCAACGGTCGCGAGGCGGTTTCACTGATCACCGGCGGCATCGTTTTTCTGACGGTCGCGAATCTCTACTCGGGATTCGACGCCGGCGCGATGACCACGCTCGTGCTCGCCGAACCATTGCCGGGCATCTCGCTGGCGTTTCGCGCCGAGCCGCTGGGCGTGCTGTTCGCACTGATTGCGGCGACCCTGTGGCCGGTCACCACGCTGTACTCCATCGGTTACATGCGCGCCCACGGCGAGCAGCATCAGACCCGGTTCTATGCATATTTCGCAATCGCGATCGCCGCCGTAATGGGCATCGCATTCGCGGCAAACCTGTACACGCTGTTCCTGTTTTATGAGGCGCTGACCCTGTCGACCTATCCGCTGGTCACGCACAGTGGCACGGATGCCGCGCGTGCCGGCGGGCGCACCTACCTCGGGCTGCTGCTCGGCAGCTCGATCGGGCTGCAACTGATTGCGATCGTCGCGACCCACTGGCTGGCCGGAACCACGGACTTTCAGGCCGGTGGCATCTTTCCCGGCGCGATCGGCGCAACAACCCTTGGCATTCTGCTGTTTCTGTATGCCTACGGGATCGGCAAGGCCGCGCTGATGCCCCTGCACCGCTGGCTGCCCGCGGCGATGGTCGCACCGACGCCGGTCAGCGCCCTGCTGCACGCAGTCGCCGTGGTCAAGGCCGGCGTGTTCTCCATCATGAAGGTCGTCGTGTACATCTTCGGGATCGACCGGATCGCGGATCTGCCGGCACAGCAATGGCTGACCTGGATCGCCGCGGCGACGATCCTCATCGCCTCGCTGATCGCGCTGCGCCAGGACAACCTGAAGCGACGGCTCGCGTACTCCACGGTCAGCCAGCTCTCCTATGTCGTGCTCGGTGCAATGCTTGCGACACAGGCTGGCGTCTTCGGGGGCACCCTGCATATCGCCATGCACGCGTTCGCGAAGATCACCCTGTTCTTCTGCGCCGGCGCGATCATGATCACCACGCACCGCACCGAAGTCAGCCAGCTCGACGGCCTCGGCCGAGCCATGCCCATCACGATGACCGCGTTCCTGCTGGCAAGCCTGAGTCTCGTCGGGCTGCCGCCCGGCGGCGGCCTGTGGAGCAAGTGGTATCTTGCGCTGGGCACGATCGAGGCCGGCGACCTGTTGCTGCTCGCGGTGTTGCTGATCAGTTCGCTGCTGAACCTGAGTTACCTGATGGTGATTCCGCTGCGCGCGTTTCTGCGCCGACCGGCCGGCGAGCACGGCATTGCGATTCGCGAGGCACCATGGCCCGCGGCGACCGCGCTCAGCCTGACTGCCCTGCTCAGCATCGCGATGTTCTTCGTTCCCGGGCCGGCCGCGGACCTGGCACAGCAGACGGCAATCGCGGCACGATGAGCACACAAAGTCCGGACGTCGAAGAAGTCTGCTTCCATAGCGCACACCTTTGCGCACCCACCCACCCGTAACCGAGAGAACCCTGTACATGCTTACGCGTTTGGCGCTGCTCATCCCGGCGCTGCTCTGGCCCGCCACTACTGTCCTTGCCGCCACGGAATCTTCACAGCCGCTGGACCTCACCACCAGCGGCGTCGGAATAGCGGCACTCGCGATCTTTGTGATCGCCTACCTGCTGGTCATGGCCGAGGAGTACACGGAGCTGCGCAAGTCCAAACCCGTGATCCTCGCGGCGGGCATCATCTGGAGCATGATCGGCTGGTACTACGTGCAGCACGGCATACCGGAACTGGCCGAGCACGCGGTACGCCACAGCTTTCTCGAATTCGCCGAGCTGATGCTGTTCCTGCTGGTCGCGATGACCTACATCAACGCGATGCAGGAACGTCAGGTCTTCGATGCGCTGCGCGCATGGCTGATACGACGCGGATTCGGCTTTCGAACGCTGTTCTGGTTCACCGGCACCCTAGCGTTTTTCATCTCCCCGATCGCCGACAACCTGACGACCGCGCTGCTCATGTGCGCGGTGGTGCTCGCGGTCGGCGGCCAGAACACCCGCTTCGTGCTGCTCGCTTGTATCAACATCGTGATCGGCGCGAATGCCGGCGGGGCCTTCAGCCCGTTCGGCGACATCACCACGCTGATGGTCTGGCAGAAAGGCGTGGTTGAATTCTGGACCTTTCTCGCACTGTTCGTGCCAGCGGTCGTGAACTTTGTCGTTCCTGCCGCGATCATGCATTTCGCGGTCCCGAACGAGCGGCCGTCGACCCAGGGTCATGCAGTCGCGATGAAACGCGGCGCGCGGCGAATCATCGCACTGTTCCTGCTCACCATCGCCACGGCCGTTGCGTTCCACAACTTCCTCGGCCTGCCGCCGGTCATCGGCATGCTGACCGGGCTCGGATATCTGCAAGTATTCGGGTTCTATCTGAAGAAGACCTGCCTGCGCTGGGCCCTCGAACAATCCGATGCGGCCACGCCGGTCGGCAGTGTCGTGCCCTTCAATGTGTTCAGCAAGATCGCCCAGGCGGAGTGGGACACCCTGCTGTTTTTCTACGGGGTGGTTCTGTGCGTGGGCGGGCTCGGTTTTCTCGGCTATCTGACGCTGGTTTCGGATGTGATGTACAACCAGTGGGGGGCGACCACGGCCAATATCGTCGTCGGGCTGCTGTCCTCGGTCATCGACAACATCCCGGTGATGTTCGCGGTTCTCAGCATGGGGCCTGAGATGCCGACCGGCCAGTGGCTGCTGGTCACACTGACGGCCGGCGTCGGCGGCAGCCTGTTGTCAGTGGGCTCGGCCGCCGGTGTCGCACTGATGGGGCAGGCCCACGGCAAGTACACGTTCTTCGGTCACCTGAAGTGGACGCCCGTGATTGCGCTCGGCTATGCGGCGAGCATCGCAGTGCATTTCTGGATCAACAGCGCACTGTTCTAGCGCCGGCATCATGAAACATCCACAGGGCAAGAATCTTCCAGACTTCTTCGACCAACCGAAGAACGTCCGGCGCATCCTGCGCGTGTTCTACGCGATCTGCGCGATTCTCGTGGCACTGGAGTTCGTCGTGCATCGCCACATCGCGCATCCATGGGAACGCCTGTGGAGCTTCTACGCGCTGTTCGGTTTTGTCGCCTGCGTGCTGCTGGTGGTGATCGCCAAGGAAATGCGCAAGGTCGTCATGCGTCGCGAAGACTATTACGATGCCGACTGAGCTGCCACCGTTCCTGCCGTTTCTGCTCGCGGGCATGTTGCTGCCGCTGCTGGTACGCGGTCCGTGGCGCACCCTGGTGTTGCTAGGCGTGCCGATCTACGGTTTCTGGCGACTGCTCGGCATCGAACACGGCGAGCATTACGCGATCTCGCTGATCGGCCAGCAACTCGAACTCTACCGCGTCGACCGGCTCAGCCTGCTCTTCGGCTACCTGTTCCACATTGCCGCGCTGGTCGCGAATCTGTTCGCCCTTCGAATCGGACGTGACGAGCGCGACACGCTGCAACAGGCCAGCTCGCAGATCTACATTGCCGCCGCGCTGGGCGCGGTGTTCGCCGGCGATCTGATCAGCCTGTTCGTTGCCTGGGAGTGCATGGCGCTCGCATCGGTCTGGCTGATCTTTGCGCGCGGCGGCGAGCGTGCCTTGCGCGCGGGCATCCGCTATCTGGCGTTTCAGATCAGCTCGGGTCTGCTGCTTCTGGCAGGCGCCATCCTGTGGTTCGCCGACCGTGGCGACATCGCATTCGGGCACATCGGCACCGACGCACCCGGCGGCTGGCTGATTCTTGCGGCCTTCGGCATCAAGAGCGCGTTTCCGTTCGTGCACACCTGGCTGACCGATGCCTATCCCGAGGCAACCGCCACCGGCACGGTTTTCCTGTCCGCGTTCACGACCAAGGTCGCGGTCTATGCGCTGGCGCGCGCATTCGCCGGAACCGAAGTGCTGATCTACATCGGCGCGGTCATGACCTGCTTTCCGATCTTCTACGCCGTGATCGAAAACGACCTGCGGCGGGTTCTCGCCTATTCGATGATCAACCAGATCGGATTCATGGTCGTCGGCATCGGCATCGGCACCGCGATGGCCGTGAACGGCGCGGTCGCGCACGCATTCAACGATGTCCTGTTCAAGGGCCTGCTGATGATGTCGATGGGCGCCGTGCTGTTCCGTACCGGCGACATTCGTGGCTCTGAACTCGGCGGGCTCTGGAAAACCATGCCGAAGACGACCGGACTTTGCATTGTCGGCGCGGCATCGATTTCGGCCTTCCCGCTGTTTTCGGGTTTCGTCAGCAAATCGCTGGTCATGGTTGCGCTGCTCGACACCGGGCATGTCTGGGTATGGCCGGCGCTGCTGTTCGCCTCGGCCGGTGTGTTCCATCACGCGGGCATCAAGATTCCGTACTTCGCATTTTTTGCGCACGACTCCGGCAAGCGTCCGCAGGAGGCGCCCGGTCACATGCTCGCGGCCATGGGACTTGCTGCCGCGCTGTGCATCGGGATCGGCGTGTATCCGCAGGCGCTTTATGCGCTGTTGCCGTTCGAGATGAACTACACGCCGTACGACGCAACGCATGTGCTCGCGCAGCTGCAACTGCTGTTCTTCTCGGCCGCTGCATTCGTGTGGCTGAACCTCCGGGGCATCTACCCGCCGGAACTGCGGTCGACGAACCTGGATGCGGACTGGCTTACGCGTCGCGCGGGTCTGCGCGCCTATCGAGCCGGGGCCGCCCTGGCGTCACGATTGAATGCGCAGCTTTGGGCGATGGCTGAACGGCTGCTCGGCAGCGTGGAGTTCTGGCTGCGTCGCACGCATGGCGAGGGCGGCGTCATCGCCCGCACCTGGGCAATCAGCCATGTCGTGCTGATGATCGTCGCGCTGATGGGACTGCTGTTGCTGTTCAGCTATCTGCACGGCGGTTGATCCGCCCGGGCAATACCGGAGGCCGCGTGATTTGGCGGCGTCCGGCTAAACAGGCTCAATCTGTCTCCACACCACGGCACCGCTGGATTTTTCGATCTCGTCGAGCCTTCGCTCATGGGCCTCCAACTCGACAGCGGTCGGGCGGACCACCGTGAGTCGCGCACGCGATGTCACTCGGTGCGTGCCTTGCGCAGCGGGATCCGGCACGGCATTCGCCACGGCACCGCCGGTCGACTCCGCGGGCTGGTCGAAACTCAGCGCAACCTGACCGCCGGTCATCGCCAGATAGACATCGGCCAGCAGGCGTGCGTCGAGCAGCGCGCCGTGCAGATCGCGACCGGTGTTGTCCACCGCGTAGCGCTTGCACAGCGCATCCAGGCTGTTGCGCTGGCCGGGATGGATCTCGCGTGCCAGCGTCAGTGTATCGACGACCGTGCACAGGCTCGCGATGCGCTCGGACAGACCGCAGTGGTGGAACTCATGGTCGAGAAATCCCACATCGAACGGCGCGTTGTGGATGATGACCTCGGCGCCCGCGAGATACTTGACCAGTTCCGGGGCAATGTCCGAAAAGCGCGGCTTGCCGGCGAGGTCCGCCAGCGTGATGCCATGCACCTCCGCGGCGCCGGCGTCGATCTCGCGCTCCGGATTCAGGTACTGATGAAAATCGTTGCCGGTCGGACGCCGCGAAACCAGTTCCACGCAACCGATCTCGATGATGCGGTGACCCTGTTGCGTATCAAGCCCCGTGGTCTCGGTATCCAGAACGATCTGCCGCATGGGATTCCTAGGGCCTGTTCACACTACGGGTGACGCAGCGACGGTGGCCGTTGTTGTGGCCAACAAGGCGCTGTGAGCGCAGTGTACTTGACGTACATCAGCGAACCGCAACGCGGTTGGCCACCACAACGGCCCCGTCCCGAGGGGTTGCGCCCCAAAATCCGTCATGCTGCGTTGTTCGTCGTTCATTGAGCAGGCTGTTGAAATTCTCATCTCAACAGCCTGACATCGCGAGACAGGGACGTCTCGCCCGAAAATCGAACACTCAAGTGTTTGATTTTCGTGAGCAACCGAAAACCGCGCTTTTCGGTTGCGACGTTGAAAAGGCCAGGGATGGGCCTTTTTCAGCGACCTGTTAGACACGCCAAACCTCTCTCCTCGCGCCTTGCCTGACGTATTTTGGGGCAGCAACGCTGCGCCAAGCGTAGTGTGAACAGGCCCTAGTGTGATTCGGCGGCCTGCCCCGCAGGGTCTCCGTCGTCGTTGCCGAGCAAGCCCAGCAATTCGCGCGCCCGGGCACGCAGAACATCGAGGAATGCCAGTGCGATGAGGCCCGCCGCGACGGCTTCGGCCTGTTCCTCGTAGACGTAGTCCCAGAACCGCCAGTCGGGCAGCCTGACGATATGGCTATCGGCCATCGCATCGATGACCAGGGCCGGCAACACCACCACCAACGCGAGCAGCAGCAAAAGAAAGCCGCGGGTCCGTCGATCACCGAACGCCCGGAAAAACACCGGTAGCAGCAGAAGCGCAATCGCGAACACGGCCAGCAGCACGATGTCGCCATTCAGCAGCCAGTCGTAGTGCGTGAACCAGCCGGACGGGGCGATGAATTCGTCACGGATCGCCTCGTGAACGTCGAAGGCCTCGTCGAGCGACAGCACGACAAAACCAATCGCGACAAGCCCCCACAGTGCATTGTGCGGCGCGATGTCCGCGCCAACACCGGCATCGCGAGCATGCCGTCCGAGCATGCCGACCAGCAGGGCAATCCACGCGACCAGCAACAGCTGCATGCTCGACCACCATTCGACCGGCGTCAGATCGCCGCGATACATCGTCCACAGCGGACGATCGTGCAGCGCCGACCAGGCCCAGTTGCCGAGCGGAAGCGCAACATTCACGACAACGATAACAAACATGAGCAGGCGCGCATGGCGACCGAGCGCATGCAGCGTAGCGGTATCCGCCGGGGCGTGCGGTTGCGGCAGGTTCGGGTCGATCATGCGTTGGCGGGTGTCACGGCGTCGGGAAGGTCCGGCTCGGGAGCAGGTTCGGAGTCAGACGCTGGCTCAGGCTCCGGCTCAGACGTCACTTCTGGAGCTGACCGCGCCGTATCGGTAAGTCGGCTCACACCCCCGGCCAGCGTGAGCCAGGCACCGAACATCTCCGCGAGCCGCGCCAATGCCTCTAGCGAATCGCGCTCTTCGTCATCGGGCACTGCAACGCCGGAGGAAAGTACCAGTGCCAGCGCAACGAGAAGCAGACCGAGGCCGAGATACATACGCGGTCGGCGCGCGGCCGTGCCTAGTACCAGCGAGGCCAGGACGGCGAGGCTTGCGAACACCCAGAGCAGGGCCGACGACGTTTCAGAGATCGAGAGCAGAGCGAACGGCTGCCAGCCCAGGGCACGGTGAATCGCCGCGAGCACCGCCCACAGCGCGAACAGCCACAGGGGCCACGTGGAGCGCGCCCGGGTAGTCGATGTGAGCTCAAAGGCCGCGACCAGCGCGGCAGCGAGCCAGCACGCCACCGCCAGCCATACGACGCCGCTGCCTTCGGCGAGCACGGAAACCATCATCGTGCGACCGCTGGTTGCAAACGCGAGCAGATAGACCAGCGGCAGGCCGAATGCGCCGAGCCCCGCCGCCGCGACGAGCCCATTGAACGCGCCCGCGAGCGATCCGGCCAGGCGACCCGAGGCTGCGTGATCCGCAGCCGCGGACGAATCCACGCCAGCGATCGCCTGCGCCAGCGCGTCGCGCCGCGACAGCAGCCAGCGCAGATACACGAACAGCACGATCGCCGAAACCAGCGGGGCGCCCAGCAGGAACGGCAGGCCACCGAGCGAGAACCCGACAAACACGGCGATCACGCCGAACAGGAAACCGTTGTTCTCGTGAAAGAACAGGCGATCGACGCCGCGGAAATACGGCCGCATCTCGACGAAAAACCGCCCGGCCCACAGGCCGGTGATCACCACGCCCACGCAGGCGATCGGCAGCGTCAATGGCCACAGCGGCTGGGCAATCACCAGCGCATAGACCAGGTAGTACGCGACGCCCCCCGCAACGAACATCGGCAATGGCCTGAGCCATCCGATCCACAGGCCGAGCAGTGTGCCGAGCATCCACGACACGACGATCGACATGTAAGTGACATACGTCGATGTCACGTTGACGAGCAGCAGAAAGAAGTAACAGAACTGCAGCAGGGCCAGGTGCAAACCCGTTAGCGATCCAAACAATGCCGGCCCGTGCATCAGCGGAAATACCGTTCGGTGAAACGTTCCCAGCCGCGGCGCAGCACCAGGTCCATGGAGTTGACGGACAGCGCAACGGTTTCGTCCAGATAGGAATCGATCGTCTCGGGACCGACCACCTCGAAGTCACCGCCCTTCTCGTAACCCTTCGCGATGCCCTGGACATCCGCGACGCTGAACGGCAGCGACTTCGAGGCGTAGGCGAAACCGCGGTCCGCACGCTCGCTGTAGATCGCCATGACTTCAGGAAACGCGGCGCGCAACGCCTTTGTCACGCGCGCCGGCGTGCGGTCATTGCGTTGCAGCGGCCCGCTGAGCTGCACGGCGACGACGCCATTCGGCCCCAGGCGCCGCGCGACCAGCCCATAGAACTCCTTCGAATGCAGGTAGGCCTCCTGGATCGTCAGCGGCGATGGCACGTCCACAACGACGAGATCGAACTGTTCCTTGGAGGTCAGCAGAAAATGCTTGCCGTCGTCGGTGTGCAGTGACCAGTTCTCGATCCCCTTCAGGTCCTCGGCCGTGGTGTAGAACTGCTGGCCGGCCTTCAGCACGCCGCCGTCCAGCTCGACGGAGGTCAGCTCGCGCGTGTATTGATGGACTTTCGGCACCGAGGACAGGGTGCCGTTGCCGATGATCAGCGTGCGCTCCGGGTTCATGAGCCGGGCCGGCACTTCCGCGATATAGAAGTTCAGCGAACTCAGATCGCTGGAATTCAGGTTCAGCAGCCCATCCAGGTACAGACGCCGATCGCCATCCGGTGTCTCGATGACTTCGACACGCTGATACGGCGAGTTGACCGAGAACAGCACCTCGGCCTCGCCGAGACCGTGCTTCTTCTCGTACAGCAATGCCGTGCTGTGATAGTCCAGGGTCGGAAACCAGTACACGACCACGGCCGCCGCAACGATGTAGACCGCGGTCACGGACCAGCGCCGCAGGGTCAGCCAGACGATCACGCCGATCGCCACCCAGTACGCGGTCATCAGATCGACGAGCGGCCGGCTCCAGCTCGCCGCGACGATCAGGAACCCGGACATGAATCCGGCCAGTTCCAGCCCGTAGAACACCTTCAGTCGCTGCTCCTCGGTGACACCGCCGGCCGCGGAGGCACCGGCCGCATCCGACACCAGCCGTGGCAGGAAGGTCGCAAAGGCGGCATTGAACAGCAGCGCATAGATGAACAGCAGCCACAGATACAGGTAGCCCGAAACCTCGATGGCCGCGAACCACGAGGCCAGGTACCGATACGAGAACGGGAAGCTCAGGTGCAGAAACACCGAGATCACCAGCAGCGCCCGAAACACCTGATCCGACAGCCGCAACGACAACAGGTACCCGGCCGACAGCCCGACGAAGAACGAGGCGGTAACCAGCACGATCACAATCTCTTCGCCGTAGAGGATCGAGACGAAATCCCGAATCATCACGAACTGCGCGATGCTCAGCGCAAGCCCGACGAGGTACAGCGTAATCCGGGTCAGCATTCTGGGTGATTGTTTCGGAACGATGCGTAAGAGTCGGCCGGCCAGTTCGATCCGGTCATGGCTTGCCATGCCGGCAATCGATTGTGGGCATCCTACTACCCGAGAGCGAACCTGCCTAGCTGATAACAGACCGGTGCGCCGAGGTTTGAGAACCGGTCGGCCGGCTTTCGTGCAGACACAAAAAAACCCGCCAGTGGCGGGTTTTTTTGTTTCCGGTCGGCGGCCTCAGCGGCCGCCTGCCGTCATCTCCAGAAGCTCCACGGTGAGCGGCTCTTGCTGCTCTTCGAGCTGTAGCTCTTGCTGCTGTCCTTGTCTTTGTCCTTGCCGGAATCGCTGTCCTTGTCCTTGCCGGAGTCGCTGTCCTTATCTTTGTCCTTTCCGGAATCGCTGTCCTTGTCCTTGTCCTTGTCCTTGTCCTTGTCCTTGTCCTTGTCCTTGTCCTTGTCCTTGTCCTTGTCCTTGTCCTTGTCCTTGTCGGTGTCCGGCGGAGTCACGGTCACCGTGTAGGAATCGGACGCGGAGCAGGAGATGCCGCCATCGCTCTGCAGGCTCGCCGTGGCGGTCGCGACATTCGTCGTGGTCTCGCTCAGGCAGGCCGTGGCAGTGAAGCTTGCCGATTCACCAAGCCCGAGCACGAAGCCCGCGCCACCCAGATCGATCTTGTCGTCGACCAGCGTGCCGGTCACCGGATCACCCAGGTTGGTCACCAGGTAGCTGTACTGAACGTTCAGGCAGCCGCTGCTGGAACCACCGTCGCTGTCCTTGTCTTTGTCCTTGCCCCAGCTGCTGTAGCTGCGGCGACGGTCGGAATCCTTGTCCTTGTCCTTACCGGAGCTGTAGCTGCGGCGACGGTCGGAATCCTTGTCCTTGTCCTTGCCGGAATCGTCGGTCCAGGTCGCGGTGGCAGTCTTGTCGACCGTGATCGAACAGACTTCGTCCGGCGGCAGTTCTTCGCAGACCAGCACCGCCGGGTTGTCGTCGGTCACCGTCGTGCCGTTGGAGTCGCCCTCGACGGACGCCACGTTGGTGATGATCGCGGCACCGTTGCAGCGGTCAGCCACGTAGACGACCTCGAAGCCAAGCGTGCCGCTGTCGATGATCACGGATTCGCCGACACCCAGCGTGCCACCCGGGATCGCGACATCGGTCAGGCCGAGGCTCACGTCGCTGATGTTGACGTTCTGCAGCGCCGTGCCACCGGTGTTCGTCACGATGAAGCGGTACTGTGCATCGCTCGGCGACGGCATGACCGGCACGTCCAGATCGCCGACGTTATCGGCCGGCAGCCAGTTCACGCCACCGTCAACGCTGATCTCCTTCAGGATCTCGATTGAAGGCGGAGCAGCAATCGGGCCGACCACGAACTTCGGCAAGCCCGAGAAGTTCGTCGTGAAGCCGTTGAACGTGGACTGTTCGACAAACAGTGTCAGACCGATGTCCTTGTTCGCGAAGTACGGTGCCAGCGAGCCGCCGGTGACCGTGAAGCGGGCATCAAAGTTGTCGGTGGTCGCGCCGCTGTTCAGAAAGCCGAACTGCGTGACTTCGCCGGTCAGCAGCACGCCATTGAAGGCCATCGGCCAGCCGTTGATCGCCGGAATCGTCCCGGTGATCTGCAAGTCATTGCCGGCAACGCCGCCAACGAGGTTGCCGAAGTCGTCCACGACGATGCTCATCGTGACGGTACCGCCGGCGAGGACCGGGGCCGGCGATGAAGCCGAGGTGAACCGCGCGGAGCCCGATGGAGCGGTCACCGTGAATGCGTCGGTCGTGGCGTCATAGGTCAGGCCGCCGGGCGCGCCGTTGGCCTGGATCTGCGGGAAGCCCGGCACGACACCGAGCAGCGCAGCCGAGGCGCTGGGCACCCAGGACAGCGCGGCCATGAATGTAAACAGGGCCGCAAACAGACCGTGCGTGGACTTGGTAATCGTCTTCATTTCAGTTCTCGCTTTAGAGAAAGGGCGGTTCATCCGCCGGCTTCTTGTTTCTCGCGCTGTCCGTTCGCGATTCCCTTTCACGCCTGCGCGCCCACCCGGCACCTGGCGTGACATCCAGTTATCGGTGGACGCGGACCCCGGTCGTCCCGGGGCCCGCATCGCCCATTCTGCTACTTCTTCTTGCCTTTTCCGATCCCGGTTTCGGTCGTCAACGTCGAGGTGTCCTCAACGAAGCCCGTCCCGTTGTTCAGCGGACACCCCTGGTTGTTGTAGGTGTCGAGCTGATTCTTCCAGGGCTCGTAGTCGCCGTTGGAACCCGGATACAGGTCGTTGAAGGCATTGATGACCTCCGCCGGCGTCAGGTCGTAGGACACATCTCCGATCGCGGCATTCAGCAGCGCCGCAACCGTGTGCCGACCCAGAGCATTCAGACCGCCGCCGCCGATGCGAACCACATCCAGCAGGGTCTGGCCGGGGAACGCATCCTCGAACACATCACCAAACAGGGTGTCCGGGGTGTACGGCGCCGTCCAAGCCCAGAAGTGCTGCGGCTGACGCCAGTAACCGGGGGTGCAGCCCTGGCCACCGCCACCGCCCGACGGCGGGGTGTAGGTGCAGACCATCACGGCCGGGTTTTCGTCGGTCACGACCGTGCCGTCCTCTGACGAGCTGCCACTCACGTCTGCGGTGTTGATGAACACGCCGGCATCGTTGCAGCGCTCGGCGACATCCATCGGCTCGAAGCCCGAATAGCCGCTGTCGATCGTGACGGACTCACCGACCGCCAGCGAACCACCCGGCAGCGGCACGTTCACCAGGCCCAGAGTGGCGTCGTTCAGCACGACATCGACGAGGTCCACGCCACCGGTGTTGGTGACAATGAAGCGATACTGCGCACCACTCGGTGCAGGCACGGTCGGCACGTCAAGGTCACCGACGTTGTCGGCGTCCGCCCAGGTCGCGCCACCATCCACGCTGATCTGCTTCAGCAGTTGGATCGCCGGCGGCGCAGCAATCGGCCCGATCGTGAACTTCGGCAGACCGGAGAAGTTCACCGTGAAATCGTTGAACGTCGACTGCTCGACGAACAGTTTCACGCCGATGTCCTTGTTCGCGTAATAGGTCGCCAGCGCGCCGCCGGTGACCGTGAAACGCAGATCGAAGTTGTCGGTTGTCGCACCACTGTTCAGGAAGCCGAACGCGGTCACTTCGCCGGTGATCAGGGTGCCGCTGAACGACATCGGGAAACCGCCAGCGGCCGGGATCGTGCCGGTGACAACGAGGTCGTTGCCCGGAACACCGCCGACCAAGGCCCCCGAGCCATCAACCACGATGTTCATGGTGATCGTGCCACCGAGCACCGGAACCGGAGAGTTGGCCGCACTGAAACGAGCGGAACCGCCCGGCGCCACCGCCGAGAACAGATCCGTCGTGGCATCGTAGGTCAGGCCGCCCGGCGCACCGTTGGCCTGAATCTGTGGATAGCCCGGGTTCACGCCCAACAGCGCTGCTGGCGCCTGCAGGGCTGCACCGGCCAGTACCAGGCCGATCATTGCGGCGCCGGCACGCGTCCTGAGATTGCTTGTCGTCGTGTTCATCGCTCGTCTCGCTCAATAGTTGCAGTGCTTATGCTTCCGTTCGTTCCTGTCGGCAGCCTTGGCACGCGCCACCCACGCGCGCGCCGCCGCCCCGACTTGTCCTAACTGGTGGCGGTGGCCACCTCACGCCGCTTCAGGCGCGGCGCACCAATGCTCATGAAAAACAGTGCCCCAACCAGCAGCGCAAGCGTGCCGGGCAGCGGCATCACGCGGGCCAGATCGCCCTGCGTCGAACCACCGGACCAGTTCTGCGCCAAGCCCGCCAGGCCGCCCGGGAAACCGCTGTTGCCGATCAGGATGCCGACCGCACCGCCGTAGTACAGCGGTGCGAGCGCGCCACCGGTGACCTCGAGCAGGAACTCCAGGCTTCCGGAGGCATCCTCGGCATAGCCGAAATCAAGCACCGTTCCCGTCAGCAGCACGCCGGACACGATCCCAAGCGAAGCCAATGAATCGATGTAGCCCGTGATCGTGAAACTGCCGCTCAGCAGGTCGCCCGTCGCCACATCGATGCTCGCGGACATGGACCACGAGCCAAAGGTGAACGAGCCAGGTCCGTCGAAGATGAAACAGCGATCCAAATCCGCCGTCAGGTCGAAGCAGAAACTGTCACCGCCAGGGACGCCCTCGGGGTCGTACAGCGTGATGTTTTCAGCCGTGCCGGCGAACGTGTAGCTGCCCGTCACGCCGTCCTGGGTGTAGGTCGAGGTGCCCGCGACGAAAATGTCGGGCGCATCGTTCTTCTGGAGGTCGAGCAGATCCGCCTGCGCGGAGCCGACGAACGCCAGTGCCGCAATGGCCAGCAGGTTGCGAATCCAGATCGTCGTGTGATGCTTCATCTTTAAGGTCTCAGTTGGCAACGTGGGGGTGGCCAGCCGATTTTTGTGACACCTTTCACATTTTACACTGGTCAAGCAAAATCAGTGCCATGTGTGAAGTCCGTCACATTCGGGTACCGCCCTGTCGCGTTAAGTGACTGATTTACAGATTGTTACAAAAGCCCGCACTTTCGCAGCGGCGCTGCGGATCGAACCCCAGACGACCCGAAAAGCCGGCGTTTGTAAAGTTCGGGCTCATTATGCGCCCGTGAGCCCGCGAACGTGTACCCCAGCCGCGCGCACGAAGTGACGAACCGCGTCACATTCTGACGAATCGAGTCCCAGACCGGACGCAATACCGGCCCGAGCGGACCGCCAAACGAGAAAACCCGCGATATTCGCCAGTTTTTGGGGGCTTCCGTTGCGCCAAGTCTCTGAGCGCGCTGGCAAACCCGGGCCGGCCCGCAACTTTTGTCGCACCAATACCCGACGTGGATGTAAAGCGAGATTTACAGTTTTCGCCCTGGTGCGGCCGGCTGGGCCCCATCTACGGGTGCCGCCGGAGCGCGTGAAAATTTCTGGCCGGATTCGGCCTGCAACGGTACACTTCGGCCCATTCTGACCGTGCGCCCCTGAAGAGGACCGTTTGAATGGCCGTTGAAGAAGGCAAATCCGCGCCACCGTTCACGCTGACCGACGCGGACGGCAACAAGGTGTCGCTGAAGGATTTTCGCGGCAAGCACGTGATCGTCTATTTCTACCCGAAGGACGACACCCCGGGCTGCACCAAGGAGGCCTGCGGCTTCCGCGACCTGTGGGCCGAGATCCAGGCCCACGAGGCCGTCGTCCTGGGCGTCTCGCCCGACGACGGCGCGTCCCACAGCGCGTTTCGCGAGAAATACCGCCTGCCCTTCCCGCTGCTCAGCGACCCGGACCGCTCGACGATGGAACGTTACGGGGCGTGGGGCGAAAAGACCCTGTACGGCAAAACCACCGTTGGGGTCATTCGCTCCTCGGTGTGGATCGGTCCGGACGGCAAGGTCATCAAACACTGGAAACGCGTGAACAACGCGGCCGAACACCCGCGCAAGGTGCTCGACGCCCTGCAGGCGGTTTCCTGACCCAGCCTGGTCGCCGGCGCACCAGCCGGCTGTCGCGCCCACGGCCCATCGCAACCGGATGACCGAGCGGTTCCAGATCGCGAGCCTGAACGTCCGCAACCTCGTGCCGCCCAGCACGCCGCGCGAGGCGCATTACTTCTACGAGCGGCATTCCCACCACCGCTACGACAGCCGCGATGAACCCGCGACCGACCGCTACGGGCAGAAGTGCGACTGGCTTGCGGCCCAGATCAACCGACTGAACGCCGACATCCTGTGCCTGCAGGAAGTCTTCGACCCACGGCCACTGGCCGATGTCATGGCCCGCACACGCTGGGCCGAGGCGCATGAGATCGCACTCGGCGGCACGCCCGCACCGCTGCGCACCCGGCGCGCCGACGGGCGCGACGAGTTCGTCTACGACACGCCGCTGGTCGCCGCCGTCGCGACGGGCGAGACGAAGATCGAGCGCTTTGACGTACTGGACGCCTTTCCCTCGGGTTTCGACTTCGACCGCGTGGTCGAAGACCCCGCCGGCCGGCGCTTTCAGCTTGAACTGACGGCCGGGGGCGAGTCACTCGGACGCTTTTCGCGACCGGTGCTCAGGCTAACGCTGGGTCTCGGGCCGCGATTCGCCGGGGTCAAGGGCGTGGACCCGGCGCAGGGCGCGCGCGTCACGGTGTTTGTCGCGCACCTGAAATCGAAACGCCCGCTGTTTGATCTCGCCCCGAACGGCAACGACGCCCGGCTCGCGGCCGATCTGGCACGGGAACACGCCATCGGTCAGGCGCGCGCGCTGATGCTGCGCGCCATCGAGGCGGCCGCCCTGCGGGCCTGGGTGGTCCAAACGCTGAGTGAGGCGCCGGAGGTGCCGGTGTTCGTGGTCGGCGATCTCAACGACGGGCCGCAGGCCGTCACCACACAGATCGCTGGCGGGCTGTCGCCGCCGCGCGTGGATCGCAGCGTCAGCCCGGACCCCATGCGGCGCGCGGAACTCATCGACCGGGTGGCCGACCTGTGCCTGTACAGCAGCTATCGACTACAGACCCAGCGCATCCATCGCGACATCTACTACTCGCACATCTACGACGGCGTCTACGACCTGCTCGATCACATCCTGGTGTCGAGCCACTTCGTGCCGCGCTACGCACGCGACGGCCTGGGCCGCGCGGCGATCGGCGAGATCGCCAGCTTCGCCGTGTTCAACGATCACATCCTGGATGCGGAAATCGACGATCTGCGCAGCGCAGATGTCGGCGCCCACGCCCACACCCGTTCGGATCACGGCGCCGTGCTGGCACGCATGGACTGGTACGAGTAGGGCCGCGCACGCGGCGCCGCCGCGCCCTGGCGCGGATCGTGAAGCCAAGGCAGGTCCAATTCCCGCCGGCGGCTGAAAACAAGAAAACCGAAAGACTTGTTCTTTCGCCCGCTACGGGTCTGGCCATGCCGGCAGGTTGACCACTGTCCCTGCACAGCCTGTCATCTCATCGCCCACCAGATGCTGGCCACGGCCAGCACGACGAGTACCGCGAGCCAGGCGACGCGGGCGGCCGAACCGCCGGGATCGCGCAGCGGCGGATTCAGCGCGACGCGCTCCGGTTGCGTGGGCCTTGCCGGTGTCGAGGGCAGCGGCAGACTTGCGACCACCTCGGCCAGCGCATCGCGCTCGGGCAGGCCCACGCGCGAGGCCGCCTCCAGCACCTGGGTGGTATCCCTGCCGACGCCATCATCCGGCGCCGGGGCCGCCTGAGTCACGGCGTCCTCTGGCGGCGGCATGGCCGCGGCCGCGGCGGCAACCGCCGCCGCATCCGGACTCAGCGCCGCGGCGTGGTCCAGCGGCTCCAGCCGGTACGGAATGCCCGCGGCCGCCAGACGGGCCGCCAGCGTGTGGGCGGAGGCAGCCGTCACGCGCCGGCGTACGACGATCTCCCGGCCGGCCAGCACACCGTGCAGATGGAAGGCCGGCACGCTGATGATGCGTGACAGGCGCTTGCGCAACAAATCGAGATCACTGTCGGGTTTCGCGTGCGCGGCGATCACCAGGTTGTAGCGCGCGCCGTTGTCGCGAATCGCGCCGCCGACCGGCTCGAGCCGGCATTGCGCGCCGACCTCGCGCAAGGAGGTCGCGAGTCGATCCGCGCGCTCGGCCGTCAGCTCACGCTTGAGCACGACGTCGGCACCGCTGAACATACGCTGCAACTGGCGCTCGTCCAGCCTGAACCGCTCCAGCAGCCGTTCGCGCAGTCCGGCGAGGTCCGCGTCGACGCAGTTGCGGGCCTCAAAAATGAGGTTGTATTTCTCTTCCGCCATTTTGAGGATGATTTCCCGCCGTTGGGTTGCCGTTCCCTGCCTTTGCTGTTGCGGAATTCTCGAACGGCGCGTAGCGAACTGCAACCGCCTGCGCACCGAAGCGCTGCCGCAGGCCCTTGAGCAGGCGCTGGCAGACGCGCACCCGCCAGCGCGGATCGAGGCTCAACAGCACGCGCGCACCGTTGACCCGGCAACGCACGCGGACCTCACACTCCCCGTCGAGATGCGGATTGAGCAGCCCGGCCAGGTCCTGCGCGGCCTGCCCCGCATCGGCCGGCAGATCGACCACCAGACGGCGCGCCTGGGCCTCGCGTGCGCGCTCGAACTCCATGAGCGATTCGGCGCGCATGCGATAGCCGCCCGAATACTCATCGACGCCGACGCTGCCACGCGCCACCACGATGGCATCGCGCGCCAGCCAGTCACGATTGTGCGTGTAGAGTTCGCCGAATACCGCGACCTCCACGCGGCCGCTGCGATCGTCGAGCGTCAGAAACAGCGCCGGCTCGCCGCGCTGCGTCTTTGCGCCACGCACCTGCACGGCCAGCCCTGCGATCGTGACCTGGGGCACGTCCTGACGGCGCGTGTATCCACCGTCGGCCGGCGGGCCGACGCTGATGTCGGCGATGCGCTGACCGGCAATCTCGCGCAGTTCATCCGCGCAGCGATCGAGCGGATGCCCGGTGAGATAGAGCCCCAGCGTCTCGCGTTCGCCGGCCAGGCGCAGGTCCTCGTCGTCGTGATCAGGCAGCGCTTCGGCAACGACCGGCTGCGCGACGGTTTCCTGTTCGACGGGCAGGCCGAACAGGTCGCTCTGTCCGGTGTCGGCCGCCTGGGCATGCTGCTCGGCGGAGCGCAACGCGGAGTCCAGCGCCGTAAGCGCTGCGGCACGGTTGCCGGCGATTGAATCCAGCGCGCCGGCACGGATCAGGGCCTCGAGCACACGCCGGTTGCATTTCTGCAGATCGACACGGCGGCATAGCTCGAACAGATCGGCAAACCCACCATCGCGATCGCGCTCGCCGAGCAGCGCCTCGATCGCACTCTGACCGACGCCCTTGATCGCGCCCAGCCCGTAGACGATCTCGCGATCGGCGCCGACGACGAACCGATATTCGGAACGATTGACGTCCGGCGGCTGGATGACGAGCTGCATCGCGCGGCATTCATCGATCAGCGTCACGACCTTGTCGGTGTTGTCCATGTCGGCCGACAGCACCGCGGCCATGAACGCGGCCGGGTGATGCGCCTTCAGCCAGGCGGTCTGATAAGCGACCAGCGCGTATGCGGCCGAGTGCGACTTGTTGAAGCCGTAGCCGGCAAACTTCTCCATGAGGTCGAAGATGCCCGACGCCAGCTGCGCATCGATGCCACGGGCGGTCGCACCGTCCACGAAGACGCTGCGCTGCTTGGCCATCTCCTCGGGCTTTTTCTTGCCCATCGCACGGCGCAGCAGATCGGCGCCACCCAGCGTGTAGCCGGCCAGCACCTGCGCGATCTGCATGACCTGCTCCTGGTAGACGATCACGCCATAGGTCGGTTCAAGGATCGGTTCGAGCAGCGGATGCGGGTAGACGACTTCCTGGCGGCCGTGACGGCGTTCGATGTAGTCGTCGACCATGCCGGCGCCCAGCGGGCCCGGCCGGTACAGGGCGGCAAGCGCGATGAGATCGTCAAAGCGCGATGGTTGCAGCTTGCGCAGATAGTCCTTCATGCCGCGCGATTCGAACTGGAACACGGCAGTCGTTTCGGCGCGCGAGAACAGCGCGTAGACCTCCGGATCATCCAGCGTCAGCGTGCCGATATCGACCTCGACCGGCGGACTGCGGCGCGCGAGATTCGTCACGGCCCAGTCGATGACCGTGAGTGTGCGAAGACCGAGAAAGTCGAACTTCACCAGCCCGATCGCTTCGACATCGTCCTTGTCGAGCTGGGTGACCGGATTCGCGCCGCCCGCCTCACAGTACAGCGGCGTGAAGTCGGTCAGCGCACTGGGCGCGATGACCACACCACCTGCATGCTTGCCGACATTGCGTGCGAGCCCTTCGAGCTTGCGCGCGAGATCGATGAGCATCTGGACTTCCTCTTCGGCGTCGTACGCGGCGCGCAGATCCTCGGACTGCTCGAGCGCCTTGTCCAGCGTCATGCCGATCTCGAACGGCACGAGTTTGGCGATCCGGTCGACATACCCGTAGGCGTGGCCCAGCACACGGCCGACGTCGCGCACCACGGCGCGTGCGGCCATGGAGCCATAAGTGATGATCTGCGAGACCCGCTCGCGACCATAGCGCTGCGCGACGTAATCGATGACGCGGTCGCGGCCTTCCATGCAGAAGTCCACGTCGAAGTCCGGCATCGACACGCGTTCGGGATTCAGGAACCGCTCGAACAGCAGGTCGTACGCCAGCGGATCGAGATCGGTGATGCCCAACGCATACGCAACGAGCGAGCCGGCGCCCGATCCGCGCCCCGGCCCGACCGGCACGCCGTTGTTGCGCGCCCAGTTGATGAAGTCCGCAACGATCAGAAAATACCCCGCGAAGCCCATCTCGACGATGACGTCGAGCTCGCGCCGCAGTCGTTCGACATACTTCTCGACCGGCGCGACGGGTTCGATCACCCGCAGGCGACGATCGAGTCCGGCGCCGGCCTGCGCCCGCACGAAGCCATCCAGCGACTCGTCGGCGGGCACGGGAAAGTCCGGCAGCACGCTTTTGCCGAGTTCAAGCCTGAGGTTGCAGCGGCGCGCGATCTCCACGCTGTTTTCCAGCGCTTCGGGCAGATCGGCGAACAGCTCCGCCATCTGTGGTGGCGAGCGCAGGAACTGATCGGGCGTATACGCCTTCGGCCGGCGTGGATCGGCGAGCGTGCGCCCGGCGTTGATGCACACGCGCGCCTCGTGCGCCTCGAAGTCGTCCGGCGACAGGAAGCGCACATCGTTGGTGGCGACGACCGGTGTCTGGGTCGCGACCGCAAGCTCGACCGCCGCGTCGATCCATTGCGCCTCGTCGCCGCGCCCGGTGCGCTGGATCTCCAGATAGAAACGGTCGCCAAACAGCTTGCGCCAGGCATCCAGCCGGCGCCGCGCCTGGCGCGGATGGCCGTCGATGATCGCCTGTGCGATATCACCCTCACGCGCACCGGACAGTGCGATCAGCCCATCGGTGTGGCCGTGCAGCCATTCGCGCGCGATGATCGGCAGTCCGCGCGCCTGCCCGTCACGATGCGCGCGGGTCAGCAACTCGCTCAGATTCAGATAACCCGTGCGGTCCTGCACCAGCACCGGCAGACGGGTCGGCGCATCGCTGCCGTCGGCGATCAGCAGATCGGCGCCGACAATCGGCTTGAGCCCGCGGCGCTCGGCGGCACGGACGAACTTCACCAGCGCGAAGAGGTTGCACTGATCGGTGATCGCGACGGCCGGCATGCCGGCCGCGGCTGCGGCATCCGCCAGTTCGTCGACACGCACGATACCGTCGACCAGCGAGTATTCGGTGTGTACGCGCAGGTGGACGAAGCTGGGGGTCATGCGCTCGGAGCCGGGGGAGACGTTAGGGCAGCGAAACGATACCGGCCGGCCGGGTTTCGTTCCAGACGGACCGATCAGGTCGCAGTTTCGATCAGCCGTCGTACCGGCGCAAACGAGCGCCGGTGTTCCACGCACGGACCGTGGCGCTCCAGGGCAGCGAGGTGTGCCGCCGTCGGATAACCGAAATGGCGCGCAAATCCGTACCCGGGGTAACGGTCATCGAGCACGCGCATCAGGGTGTCGCGCGCGACCTTCGCGAGGATCGACGCGGCCGAGATCACCGGTGCCAGCCGATCGCCCTGCACCAGCGGCACGGCCGCGCAGGGTAGCTGCGGCGCACGATTGCCGTCGACGAGCGCCAGCGCCGGCCGCACGGCCAAGGCCTCGACGCTGCGCCGCATGCCCGCCAGCGTTGCACCGAGGATGTTCAGACGATCGATCTCCTCGCGCTCGACGTGCACCACGGTCCAGGCCACGGCGCGCTCGCGAATCGCCCCGGCCAGCACCTCGCGCCGGGCCGCGCTGAGGCGTTTGGAATCGTCGAGTCCGGCCAGACCGTGATCCGGCGGCAGGATGACGGCCGCGACCGTCACCGGGCCGGCCAGCGGCCCGCGGCCGGCCTCGTCGATGCCGGCGATCCAGTTCATGGCGCCGCGCGCTGCGCGATCAGCCCCGCGACGGCGTCGGCCGCCTCCTGATCCGCGTCGCGACGCAGATCGGCGGAGATCGCGGAAAAACGCTCGCGCAGCGTGGCCACTGCCGCGGGCCGATCCAGCCAGTCGAACAGCGCCGTGCCCAGATGTTCAGGCGTCGCATCGGCCTGCACGAATTCCGGCACCAGCCGTTCGCCGGCGAGGATGTTGGGCAGCGCAAAGTAAGGCGTCTTGATCAGTCGACCGATCTGCGCGATCCATTGCGAAACCAGGCTCACCCGGTAGGCCACGACCATCGGTCGGCCAGCCAGCATGGTCTCGAGCGTGGTCGTGCCGGACTTGCTCAACACGACGTCCGCGGCTGCCATGGCGGCACGCGCCTGACCCGTTGCGGCCACGATTCGCACGTTCGCCGCGCGCGCCCCGATCAACTCGCGCAGACGCTCAGCGTGCGCGGCATTCGCGGCACCGAGCAGGAACACCAAGCCGTCGCGACGATCGGCGCACCAGCGCGCCGTGTCGACGAACAGCCCGCCAAGCCGCTCGATCTCGCCGCCGCGGCTGCCAGGCAGCAGTGCAATGACCGCCTCGTCGTTCAGGCCGAACCCGGCGCGCGCGGCCGCGCGGGTCGGCGCGCGCGCCATCTCCTCGGCGAGCGGATGACCGACATAGCGTGCGTCGATGCCGTGTGGTGCAAGCAGCGCCGGCTCGAACGGAAAGATGCACAGCACGCGATCGGCGGCCCGGCGCAGGGTATGCACCCGGCCCGCGCGCCACGCCCAGATCGTGGGGCTTACGTAGTGCACGGTCGGCACGCCTGCGTCGCGCAGACGCTGTTCGAGTCCGAGATTGAAATCGGGCGAATCGACCCCAACAAACACCGCCGGGTGCGCCGCGATCAGCTTGCGCGCCAGCCGTCGGCGCGCACGCAGCAGCGCCGGGATGCGGTGCAGCACTTCGCTAAGCCCGATGTGCGAGAGGTGTTCCATCGGAAACACCGACTCTAGACCCTCGGCCATCAGCTTCGGACCACCGACACCGATCGCCTCGATCGCGCCCACCCGCTCGCGCAGCGCGCGCAGCAGTCCGGCTGCCAGACGGTCGCCGGACGGCTCGCCGGCGACGATCGCTACCCGCAGTGCCAAACCCGCGACGTCAGCGCAGGATCCCGCGCCGCGAATCGCGCACGAAACTGCGCAGATGCTCGACCTCGGGACAAATGACCTGCGGGCCTTCCATTTCGACCAGCGCCTCGGTCACGCGCAGTCCGGACTTGTACAGCAGCTTGTAGGCGCGGCGCAGGCGCTGGGTGGCGTCGTCGCTGAACCCGCGACGGCGCAGGCCTTCGCTGTTGATGCCGTGCGGTTCGGCCGGATGTCCGCCAACCAGCACGTAGGGCGGCACGTCCCGCGTGACCACACTGCCCATCTGACAGAAGGCATGCGCGCCGATGCAGGCGAACTGGTGCACGATCGTGAAGCCGCCGAGGATCGCAAAGTCGCCGATCGCGACGTGCCCGGCCATGGAGGCGGCATTGGCGAGAATCGTGTCGTTGCCGATGATGCAGTCGTGCGCGACGTGGGTGTAGGCCATCAGCAGATTGCGATCGCCAACGCGGGTGAGACCGGAATCCTGGGCGGTGCCGCGGTGCAGGGTCGCGAACTCGCGGATCACATTGTCCGCACCGATCTCCAGCCGCGTCGGCTCACCGGCATACTTCTTGTCCTGGGGGGCTTCGCCGACGCTGGCAAACTGGTAGACATGGGTACGCGGGCCGATCGTCGTCGGCCCCTTGAGAACGGCATGTGGACCGATTCGGGCACCGGCGGCAATCTGCACACCGGGGCCTATGATCGCGAAGGGCCCGACTTCTACCTCAGTGTCGAGTTCCGCGGCCGGGTCGATGACGGCGCGCGGATCGATCAACTACTGAGTTCCCGGCGCGTGCACATGATTTCGGCACTGGCCACGAGCTTGCCGTCGACCAGCGCACGGGTGGAAAACCGCCAGATGCCCTGGCGGCGGCCGATCAGTTCGGCCTCGAGCATGAGTTGATCACCGGGGCGCACCGGGCGCTTGAACCGCGCCTTGTCGATGCCGACGAAGTAATAGAGCGCGCCGTCCTCAAGACCCTCGGGTGCGATGGTCTCCGAGGCCAGCAGCCCGGTGGCCTGGGCCAGGGCTTCGACGATCAGCACGCCGGGCATCACCGGCTGCTGCGGAAAATGTCCGGGGAAAAACGGCTCGTTCGCCGTGACGTTCTTCAGCGCGAGTATGCGCTTTCCGGTCTCGACCTCCAGCACCCGGTCGACGAGCAAAAACGGATAGCGATGCGGCAGACGTTTCTTGATCTCGTCGATATTCATGGCGCCAGCCTACACAATGACGCGCGAGCGGTCTATGCGGCGCAAAGCCCTGCCGCACCCGCGCTCACTCATCCGTTGAACGATCGTTTTTCACGCCGAGTCGGCGTTCAAGCACCCGCACCCGGTCAAGCAGTTTGTCGATGTTGCGTAGGCCCGCCATCACGCGCTGCCAACGGCGGTGCGGCATCACCGGGAAGGTGCTCGAGTAGCGGCCGGGCTCCGGCAGATCGGAAAAGATGGCGGCCTTACCCATCGCCTCGACGCGGTCGCCGATCGTGACGTGTCCGTTGACACCGACCTGACCAGCCAGCAAACAGTACCGCCCAACTGTCGTGGAACCGGCAATCCCCACCAGAGAGGCCATCGCAGTATGCGCGCCAATCCGACAGTTGTGTCCGATCTGCACGAGATTGTCGATCTGGACGTTGTCCTCAAGCACGGTATCGGCGAGTGCGCCACGGTCGACCGTGGAGTTGGCGCCGATCTGGCAGTCATCGCCGATCACGACCGTGCCGACCTGTGGCACCGGCGTCCACTGCCCGTCATGCATCGCCAGCCCGAAGCCGTCACCACCGATCACCGCGCCGGGCTGAATCAGGCAGCGCCGGCCAATGCGCACGCCGTCGCACAGGGTCACGCGCGCGACCAGCCGCGAGTCGTCGCCGATGCTGACATCGGCCCCGATCACTGAGCCGGCGCCGACATGGACGCGCGCGCCGATCCGGGTGCGGGCACCCACCACGGCGTTTGCGCCGATTTCGGCACTCGGATCGATCTCGGCGCTTGCATCGACCACCGCCCCGGTTGCAACGCCGGCGCGCAAGGGTGGCAGGGGATGCAGCAGACGCGCCGCGCGGGCGTAGGTGTAGTGCGGATCGTCGCTGATCAGCGCGGCGACGGGACAGGCCGCGGCATCGGCCTCGCGCAGGATCACGGCGGCGGCGCGGGTCTGGGCAAGCCGCTCGCGCAATCGCTTGTCGGCCAGAAAACTGAGCCGGTCCGGGCCCGCGGCCTCGAGCGAACCGACGCCGGTTACGCGCAGGTCCGGATCACCGCGAAGTTCGGCGCCCGTGGCGGCGGCGATATCGCCGAGTCGCAAACCCGCCGACAAGGCTAGAGGCCCGCGCGGATCGCCGGCGTCCGCCTAGGACTTGCCGCCGGTGTTGGAATTCAGGCGCTTCAGTACGGTGTCGGTCAGGTCGACCTGATCGTTTGCGTACAGCACGCCATCGATCAGGATCAGGTCGTAGGCCTGTTCCTTGGCAAGGGCACGCACGACCTCGACGATCTGCTTTTGCAGCTGACCGAGAATCTCGTTGCGCCGGAAATTGAAGTCCTCGCGGAACACGTCCTGATCCCGCTTGATTTCACGCTTTTTCGCATGAACGTCGCGCTCGAGCTGGCGACGCTCGGATTCGCTCATGATTGCGCCGTCGCGATTGAGTTTCTCTTCGAGCGCTTTCAGGCGCTTCTGCGCATTTACGATCGCCTCGTCGCGCGGACGGAATTCCTTCTCGAGATCCTTGCTGGCCGATTCGGCCTGCGGGGATTTCTCCAACACGTCTGAGAGATTGACGTAACCCACCTTCGCCGCGGCAGCACCGGCCGACCAGACCACTGCTGCGAAGACAACCCATGCCCGAAACGCCGATTTAGCGATCATTTGAAACGCCTGCCTCCCGCGATCAGAACGTATTACCAAACGTGAACTGGAATGGCTGCGCATCGTCATCCGCATCCGCGTTCAGCGGCAGTGCGAGACTGAATGCCAGTGCACCAAGCGGTGAAAGCCACAGGGCCGAAACGCCCGTGGAATAGCGCAGTTCACCGGTGTCGAAGCTGGCATCTTGCGAGAACACTCCGCCTGCGTCAAGAAACACACCGAGACGCGCACTCTTGGTATCGAGCCGGAACGGAACCGGGAACTGCACCTCGGCACGGCCAACGATCATCGAGGCACCGCCCAGCGGGTCGTCCTGAGAATCGCGCGGCCCGAGGGTGTTGTCCTCGAACCCGCGTACCGAGCGAATGCCGCCGGCGAAGAAGTTCTCGAAGAACGGCAACTCTTCGGCCTGGCCATAGACATCGGCATAGCCAAGGTCGCCGCCGAGCACCAGCACGTAGTCGCCGATCAGTGGACGGAACCAGTTATGGCGATAGCGAACCTTGTAGAACTCGATATCGCTGCCGGGCAGACCGACCTCGACGTCCAACTGCTGTTCCACGCCCTGGGTCGGAAACACCGCACTGTCACGGGTGTCATGCCGCCAGGAAGCGGTCGCCTTGAAACCGGCAAAGGAATCACCGTTCTCGTCGATGTAGTCGGTGATCTCCTGCGACGCACCCGAACCCGCGGAGATCGCCGAATGCTCGAACCCCAGGGTGAACCGGACCGAATCGAATTCATTCAGCGGCAGTCCGAAGTTGACACCGGCATACGACACGTCGGTTGTGTAGTCGGCGATATCGATGTCGTCGGCATTCGTCGACTGATAGCGCAGGTCGAAACCGCGACTGATGCCGTCGATCGTGTAGTAGGGGTTCGTATAGCCGAACCGGTAATTGCGCACCGCAGTCGAATTCGAAGCCGCAAGCGTGACGCGCTTGCCCGAGCCCAGGAAGTTGTCCTGCGTGATGGAGCCGTTGAGGACGATGCCCTGCGACTGCGAGAAGCCGATACCGGCGAGCAGCACGCCGGAGGGCTTTTCCTTGACACCGACGTTCAGATCAACCTCGTCCGGGCTGCCCGGGACCGGCGGGGTTTCAATCGTGACGTCGTCGAAATAGTTCAGCCGACGCAGACGGCTGCGCGAGAGTTTGACCAGCTTCGTGGATATAGGCGCGCCTTCCATCTGGCGAACCTCGCGACGCACGACCTCGTCACGGGTCTTGGTGTTGCCGGCGACGGAAACCTGACGCACATACACGCGCTTGCCCGGATCCACGTAGTAGGTCAAAGCGACCGTTTTCGCCGCCTCGTCGACGACCGGAATCGCGTTCACGTTTGCAAACGCATAGCCCTGATCGCCGAGCTTTTCGGTGATCGCGGTGGTCGTTGCCGTGGTCCTGGCCCGCGAAAACACGTCGCCGGTCGAACTGAACACCAGCTTGACGAGTTCTTCCTCGGGCAGGATCAGATTGCCGGCGAGTTTCACCTCGCCGAGGCGATAGACCTCGCCCTCGGTCATGTTCACGGTCACGTAGATGCCGCGGCGGTCCGGGGTGATGGTGACCTGTGCCGAATCGATCCTGAAGTTCAGATAGCCCTGATCGAGATAGAACGATCGCAGCGCCTCAAGGCCGGCGCTGAGTTTCTGCTTGGAATACTGGTTGTCCTTGCTGATGAACGACAGCCAGCCGCCGGTGGACAGCCCGAGCTGCTTGCGCAGTTCCTTGTCCTTGAACACCTGATTGCCGACAAAGCTGATGCCCTCGATCGTTGCCACCTCGCCCTCGTCGATGGCGATCACGACCTCGACGCGATTGCGTGACAGCGGCTTGGCCGTGGCGTCGATCGACACGCCATAGCGACCGCGCGAGAAGTAGACCTGGCGAAGTTCCTGCTGGATGCGATCGAGCAGCGACCGGTTGAATACGTTGCCCGTTGCAAGCCCGGTCTGCTTGAGCCCGGTGAGCAGATCGGCCGACTCGATGCTCTTGTTGCCGGTGATCGTGATCTCCGACACCGACGGACGCTCGTCGACCACGACGACCAGCACGTCGCCTTCGCGCTCGAAGCGAATGTCGTTGAAGAACTCGGTCTTGAAAAGTGCGCGCAAGGCCCGCTGCGAGGCGGCGCGATCGAGCACGTCGCCGACCTTCAGCGGCAGGTAGTTGAACACCGTACCGGGGGCAATCCGCTGCAGGCCCTCGACGCGGATGTCGCTGATCACGAAATCCGCCGCGCGCGCCGGCGTCGCCGCCAGCAGCACATACAGGATCAGGATCGCAGGGATACGACTAACGGGCACGACTGGGATACAGGTTGCAGTTCCGGCGCTCGGCGGTCGCCGGCGGCAAAGTCGGCGCAGTATACGGGAGCACACCGGGGCTGAGAACCACGCAACCGATGCCGCTGGCCGGTGTCAGCGCAACAGCCGCTCCAGATCGACGTACAGCGCCGTGCTCATCAGCATCAGCAGAATCAGCATGCCGAGCTGCTGGCCGCGCAGCTGCACCGTTTCGGACAGGGGCCGGCCGCGCAGCGCCTCGGCGATGAAATACAGCAGATGCCCGCCGTCAAGGACGGGAATCGGCAGCAGGTTCAGCACGCCGAGGCTGATGCTGATCAGCGCAAGCAGCTTCAGGTAGGGTTCCAGACCGGCGGCGGCGGCCTTGCCGGCCGTGGTCGCGATCGTCACCGGTCCGGCGAGGTTGTCGCGCAGCGATGCCTGCCCGGTCACGAGCTTGCCGAGCATGCGCACCGTCAGCACGCTCATGTCCCAGGTGCGCACGAGCGCACCACCGATGGCGTCGACCGGCCCCTCCCGCACGATGACCGTATTCGGCTCGAAGCGGATCTCGGCGTCGGCCCGGCGCACGCCGACCTTGCCGACGGACCGGCCGTCCTGATTCTCGGCACGCGGGGTCACCCGGAGTTCAACCGTGTCAGCGCCGCGCGCCACCCGCATCTCGAGTGCGCGCCCCGGACTGCGTTCGATCACATCGACCCAGTCCCACCAGTTCGCGATCGGCCGGCCGTCGACCGCGATGACCCGATCGCCGGCCTGCAATCCCCCTGCCAGCGCGGCGCTGTCGGGCATGACCTCGCCGACCGCGGCCGGCAGGTCCGGCCGTTCGCCGCGCAGACCCAGATTGAATAGGATGTCGCCGCGTTCCATGACCCGGTCCAGCCCGCCGGTCTCAAGCCAGCGCGTGGCCTCGCGCCCCTGCGGGTCGCGAACGGTCAGGGTCACGCGATTGTCGTCCAGCGATGCCGCCACCAGCCCGAGCAGCACGGACTCCCAGCCCGGCGTGGCCTCGCCGGCCACGGCGATGATCTGGTCACCGGCCACTAGCCCCGCGCGCTCGGCCGGCGTATCCGGCGACACCCCGCCGATGACCGGCCGCACGTCGCTCACCCCGGTGACCAGCAGCAGCCAGAAGGCCGCGATCGCGAACAGAAAGTTCGCGATCGGGCCGGCCGCAACGATCGCACTGCGCGCGCCGAGCGACTTGCGGTTGAACGCCCGATCGACCTCGGCAACGGCGACCGCACCCTCGCGTTCGTCGAGCATTTTCACGTAGCCGCCGAGGGGGATCGCGGCGATTACGAGTTCCCAGCCATCCGCGCCGAAGCGGCGCTTCCATAGCGGGCGCCCGAAGCCGATCGAAAATCGCAGCACCTTGACGCCCGCGCGTCGCGCGACCCAGAAATGCCCGAATTCGTGCACGGTCACGAGCACACCGATCGCAACGATGAACCAGACGATGGAACCCACCGCCCCGCTCATGTCGCCACCCCGCCGGCCGTGCGCGGCACATCGCGCCAGCGCACCGCCGACTCGCGCGCCTCGCGATCGGCCGCCAGCACCTCGTCGAGCGTATCGATCGGGGTCACGGACAAACTGTCCATCACGTCGGAAATGAGTAGCGGGATGCGATCGAACGCAAGTTCCCCGGCAAGGAATCGTTTCACGGCCACCTCGTTCGCGGCATTCAGCATGGCCGGTGCACTGCCCCCGGCCTCGGCGGCCTGACGCGCCAGCGCCAGACACGGAAATCGGCCGACGTCCGGCGCCTCGAAGTCCAGCCGGCCGGCAGCGGCGAGGTCGAGCGGACCGACGCCGGAGTCCATGCGATCCGGCCATGCCATCGCGTGTGCGATGGGCGTGCGCATGTCGGGCTGTCCGAGCTGTGCCAGCACCGAGCCGTCGACGTACTCGACCAGCGAATGAATCAGACTCTGGCGATGAATCACGACTTCGATCTGCTCAACCGGCAGCGCAAACAGATACCCGGCCTCGATGACCTCGAGCCCCTTATTCATCAGCGTAGCCGAATCGACCGAAATCTTGCGTCCCATGTTCCAGTTCGGATGCGCGCAGGCCTGCTCAGGGGTCGCGAGCGCCAGCCGCTGTGCCGGCCAGTCGCGAAACGGTCCGCCCGAGGCGGTCAGCAGGATCCGCCGTACGGAGTTTGGCGTCTGTCCGGCGCGAAAGTTCGCCGGCAGACACTGGAATACGGCGTTGTGCTCGGAGTCGATGGGCAGCAGGGTCGCGCCGCACCGGGCCTGCTCGCGCATGAACACCGGACCGGACATCACCAGCGCCTCCTTGTTCGCGAGCAGCACGGTCTTGCCGGCGCGCACCGCCGCGAGCGTAGGCAGCAGCCCAGCCGCACCCACGATGGCCGCCATGACCAGCGGTGCCTCGGCCGCCGCCGCGGCGCGCTCCAGACGCTCGTGGCCGTATTCGACGCGCGTTTTCAGCCCGGCGAGCCCAAGCCTGCGCTCGAGCATGGCGGCCGCCTCGGCGTGGCCGATGACCGCCACGGCCGGACGAAATCGCTCGCACAGCGCCGCAAGCCCGTCCACGTCGCGATGCGCCGTGAGCGCGTGCACGTGGAAGCGGTCGGGGTTGCGGCTGACGACATCCAGCGTACTGCGACCGATCGAACCGGTCGCGCCGAGCACCGTTAGGCCGCGGCTCACCGCAGCCCCGCGAGCGCCGCGCCGGCGGCCATGACCGGCGCCGCGGCCAGCACGCTGTCGATGCGGTCTAGGACACCACCGTGACCGGGCAGGATCGCGCCGCTGTCCTTGAGCCCAGCGGCGCGCTTGAACGCGCTTTCGGTGAGATCGCCAACGACCGAAATCAGCACGACCACGATGGCAAGCCCGATCCACGGGCCGAAGCCCGGATGTTCGGGCGCAACTAGGGGTTTCGCGACGAGCGCCGCAATCACGCCGCCCACAAGTGCCGCATAAAGTCCTTCACGCGTCTTGCCGGGACTGATGGATGGCGCCAACCGCACGCGACCGAAGCGACGCCCGCCGAAGTACGCGGCGATATCGGCGACCCAGACCAGCACGAACATCCACAGCACCCAGCGCCGGCCACCTTCGATTGCGGCAATGCTCGTGGTCGCAAGCAGCGCCCCAGTGAGCACGGCCACGCCCAGCGCCGCCTTGAGCGGCGCTGCCATCCGTCCAAGTCGACCAAGCGCAAGGGTGAAGAGCAGCCACAGAACGAGCGTCGGACCCAGCCACGCCCACAGTTCCGGTCGCCGCTGCTGCCAGGCGAGCGCGGCGGCCCCGACGATCGCGACACACACCACGTAGGCCGCGCGCTGCGCGTCGCCGCGCAGACCGGCCAGCCGCGCCCATTCCCAGGCCGCGAGAACGAGGATCAGTGCAATCAGGGAGGTGAACGCCGCCAGCGGCGCAGCCAGCGTGACCCAGACCAGCGGAACGGCCAGCGCGAGCGCGGTCAGCACGCGGTCGCGCAGCATCAGGCGTGACCGTGTTTCAGGGCCTCGATCTGTTCGCCGGTCAGCCCGAAGCGGCGCTGCCGGCGCCGGAACGCCTCGAGGGCGTCCGAAAACGCGTTCTCGTCGAAATCCGGCCACAGCACGTCGGTGAAGTGCAGCTCCGTGTAGGCGAGCTGCCAGAGCAGAAAGTTGCTGATGCGTCGCTCGCCACCGGTGCGGATCAGCAGGTCCGGCTCCGGCAGCCCGGGGAAACTCAGCGCGCCCGCGAACATCGGCTCGTCGATGGCGTCCGCATCGAGCCGGCCCGCGGCAACCTCACGGGCGAGATGCTGCGCCGCGGCGACGATGTCCCAGCGTCCGCCGTAGTTCGCGGCGACCTGGAGCGTCAGGCGGTCGTTGTTCGCGGTCAACTGCTCGGCTTCGTCGATGCGCTTTTGCAGCTTTTCGGGCAGCGCCTCGCGGGCGCCGATCACGCGCAGGCGCACGCCGTTGTTGTGCAGGCGTTTGACGTGCCGGGCCAGGGCCGAAACGAACAGGTCGAACAGCAGGCTGACCTCACGGCGCGGACGCCGCCAGTTTTCACTGGAGAACGCGAACAGGGTCAGGGCCTCGATGCCCTCGGACACGCAGCGCTCGACGACCCGGCGCACCGATTCCACGCCGGCGTGATGCCCCAAGTTGCGCGGCGCGCCGCGCCGCTCGGCCCACCGGCCGTTGCCGTCCATGATGATCGCGACGTGCCGCGGCAGCTTGTGCTGCGGTGGCGGTGTCGCCGCGAGGGTCACGGGCGCGTTGGCAGGGGGCGTCATGGCGGGGTGGTTCAGACCTGCATCAAATCGTCTTCTTTCGCGGCCAGCATTTCGTCGACTTCGGCGACATGCTTGTCGGTCAGCTTCTGCACGATCTCCTGACCGCGCCGCTCGTCGTCTTCAGAGATCAGCTTTTCCTTCACGAGTTCCTTGAGCCCGTGATTGGCATCGCGGCGGATGTTGCGAATCGCGACCCGGGCGTTCTCGCCCTCGTGACGCACGACCTTGATCAACTCGCGGCGGCGCTCCTCGGTCAGCGGCGGCAGCGGCACCCGGATCACGGTGCCGGCCGTGGCCGGATTCAGGCCGAGATCCGAAGTCATGATCGCCTTTTCGATGGCCTGCACCATGGTCTTGTCCCAGGCCGACACCGCCAGCGTGCGCGCATCCTCGACATGGACGTTCGCGGCCTGGTTCAGCGGAACCTCGGAGCCGTAATAGCTGACCGTGATGTGTTCGAGCAGGCTCGGGTGCGCGCGGCCGGCACGCAGCTTAGCGAGCTCGGCCTTCAGGGCCTCGAGACTCTTGCGCATGCGCGCGCTGGCGTCGTTCTTGATGTCATCGATCATTCGACGGTCCCCTTTACGCTTCGATCAGTGAGCCCACCGGCTCGCCGGCGGCAAGACGCCGAAGCGCGCCGCGTTCGTGGATATTCATCACGCAGATGCGCAACCCGTGGTCGCGCGCCAGCACCATGGCCGCCAGGTCCATGAAGCCCAGTCCGCGCCGGATCGCCTCGTTGTAGCCGATGCGGTCGAAGCGGGTCGCGGTGGGGTCGGTGCGTGGATCGGCCGAATATACGCCGTCGACCTGGGTCGCCTTGATCATGAGGTCGGCGCCGATCTCGATCGCGCGCAGCGCCGCGCCGGTGTCGGTGGTGAAGAACGGGTTGCCGGTCCCTGCCGCGAACAGCACGACGGTGCCGGCATCGAGTGCCTCCAGCGCACGCGCCCGTGAATAGCGATCGCAAACGCCCTCGATTGCCAGTGCCGACATGACGCGGGCGTGCGCGCCGACGCGATTGAGCTGATCGGACAGCGCCAGGGCATTCATGACGGTCGCCAGCATGCCCATGTGATCGGCCGTCACACGGTCGAGCCCGGAGCGCGCAAGCTGGGCACCGCGAAACAGGTTGCCGCCGCCGACGACCAGCCCGATCTGCAGCCCGTCGGTCGCCAGCGCGGCAATCTCACTGGCAAAGTCGTGGAGTTTGCCGGGTTCAATGCCGCTCGCGGCATCGCCGGCCAGGGCCTCGCCGCTGAGCTTCAGGAGAATCCGGCGCGGCGTGTGACTACTGGGACCGTCGGCGTTCATGGCGAGGCGGTTCGGGCCGCGGGGTCGATCAGACCCGCGCCTGCGCCATCACCTCTTCGGCAAAGTTCTCGACGCGCTTTTCGATTCCCTCGCCCACCTCCATGCGTACGAAGCGGGCAACGGCGGCCTTCTGCGAGGCGAGCAGCTTGCCGACCGTGGTGTCCGGGTCCTTGACGAAGGGCTGACCGACCAGCGTGACCTCGGCGAGGTACTTGCGCACCCGGCCGTCGACCATCTTCTCGACGATGTCGGCGGGTTTGCCGCTGTCGGCGGCCTGGGCCCGGTAGATCTCGCGCTCCTTTTCGATCAGCTCCGCCGGCATGTCGGCCTCGGACACGCACACCGGACGGCTCGCGGCGACATGCATCGCGAGGTCGCGGCCGGTGTCGACGCTTGCGCTGGACTCGACCAGCACGCCAATGCGGGTGCCGTGCACGTAGCCCGCCAGGGTATTGCCGGCTGCGGCCACGTAGCGTTCGAAACGCCGCACGCTCATGTTTTCGCCGATCTTGGTGATCAGCGCCTGGCGTGCCTGCTCGATGGTCGTCGCATCGCCGTCAGCGATCGGCGCGGCATTCAGTGCGTCGACATCGGCTGGCTGGCTGGCGAGCACACGCTCGGCGACGGCCTGCGCGAACGCGCGGAAGCCGTCGTCCTTTGCGACGAAGTCTGTCTCGCAGTTGACCTCGACCATCGCGGCCGTCTGGCCATCGGCGGAAAACGCCTGCGCGATCACACCCTCGGCGGCAATGCGGCCGGCCTTCTTCGCGGCCTTCGCCTGGCCACTCTTGCGCAGATTGTCGAGTGCGGCATCCAGATCGCCATCGGTCTCAACGAGCGCCTTCTTGCACTCCATCATGCCTGCGCCGCTGATTTCGCGCAGTTCCTTGACCAGCGCTGCGGTAATCGCCATGGAACTAATACCTCAATCTTGCTGCAAACGGCGCCGGCCACGCGGACCGGCGGGGAATCACTCGGCGGCGGCCTCGGCCGGCATTTCGGCCTCGCGCACCGGTTCGTCTACCGGCATGCTGCCGCGGGCGGCCTTGGCCTCGAGCACGGCGGCCGACGCGGCCTGCACATACAGGCGCACGGCGCGGATCGAGTCGTCGTTGCCGGGAATCACGTAGTCGATCAGATCCGGATCGCTGTTGGAGTCGACCACGGCGACGACCGGAATACCGAGTTTGCGGGCCTCGCTGACGGCGTTCTTCTCATGCTGCACGTCGACGATGAACAGCGCATCCGGCAGCGATTCCATGTTCTTGATGCCGCCAAGCGAACGCTCGAGCTTCTCGAGTTCGCGCCGCAGCGACAGCTGCTCCTTCTTGTTGAAGCGGCCGCTGGAGGCCGGATCAGCGAACATCTCTTCGAGGTCCTTCAGGCGCTTGACAGACTGCCGGATGGTCTTGAAGTTGGTCAGCATGCCGCCGAGCCAGCGGTGGTCGACGTACGGCATGCCGCAGCGCTCGGCCTCCTCGCGAACGGTGTCGCGGGCGGAACGCTTGGTCCCCACGAACAGTATGCGGCCGTTGTTGGCGACGAGCTTGCCGATGTAGTTCATTGCGTCGCGCAAAAGCGGCAGCGAGTGCTCGAGGTTGATAATGTGAATCTTGTTGCGATGGCCGAACAGGAACTGGGCCATCTTCGGGTTCCAGAAACGGGTCTGGTGGCCGAAGTGAACACCGGCCTCCAGCATCTGGCGCATGGTGACGTCTGGCATGAAATGCTCCGGAAATGAGTCGGGGTTGGGCCTCCGCACACCCCACCCTGCGACCGGCCAGGCCGGCACCCCCAGGGCGTGACGATGCACGTGAGAATTTGCTAAAAAGAGCCGCGCTTTATACCATTTCGCGCCCGGCCGGACAACGGCCCGCGGTCCAGGCCGCTCCGGCCGGCCGCGCCGCCCGCGCAGCTGCCCGCGCAAGCACCCGGTAAACCCGTGAGCATCCATATCAAGACCGACGACGAGATCGAGTCCATGCGCACCGCCGGCCGGCTCGCGGCCGAGGTGCTGGAGATGGTCGGCGCGCACGTCCGCCCCGGCGTCACCACCGGCGAGCTGGACCGCATCTGCCACGACTACATCACCGGTCCGCAGCAGGCGATTCCCGCGCCGCTGAACTACCGGGGCTTTCCGCGCTCGATCTGTACGTCGATCAACCACCAGGTCTGTCACGGCATCCCCGGCGACCGTGCGCTCAAGGACGGCGACCTGCTGAACATCGACGTGACCGTCATCAAGGGCGGGTTTCACGGCGATACCTCGAAGATGTTCTTCGTCGGCCAGCCCTCGGTGCTGGCGGAGCGGCTCACGCGCGTGACCCACGAGGCGATGTGGCTCGGCATCGACATGGTCGCGCCCGGCATACGGCTCGGCGACATCGGCGCGGCCATCCAGAAGCACGCCGAGGGGCACCGCTATTCGATCGTGCGCGAGTACTGCGGCCACGGCATCGGCCGCGAATTCCACGAGGACCCGCAGGTGTTGCACTACGGCACGCCGGGGACAGGGGTCGAGCTGACGCCCGGAATGACCTTCACGATCGAGCCCATGGTCAACGCCGGCCGCAGGGAGACCAAACTGCTGGCGGACGGCTGGACCGTCGTCACGCGGGATCGGAGCCTGTCCGCACAGTGGGAGCACACCATCCTCGTGACCGAAACCGGCCGCGAGGTGCTGACCCTGCGCGAAGAGGAGCGCGCGACCCGGCGAACATGAGCTGCGAGAGCGCGCGTCATTACGGTCTGGCGCGGGCCCCCGCCCCGCAGTTCCCGGCCACCGTCGGCGATCTGGCCGGCTTTCGCCAGGTCCTCGGGGACCACGCGGGCTGGGCGCGCGCACAGTTTGAAGCCGGCGCCCCGATCACCGAACTCGTCACGGCCCGCGCGCTGTTGATTGACGGCCTGCTGCGCCACGTCTGGAAGCCGCTGTTCAAGGAGATCGACGGCTTCGCGCTGCTCGCGGTCGGCGGCTACGGGCGCGGCGAACTGCATCCGCACTCGGACGTCGATCTGCTGCTGCTGGCCGCGCGCCCGCCCGAGGCCGAGGCGGCCGAGGCCGTGCAGCGCTTTCTGACCTTCCTGTGGGACATCGGGCTCGAGGTCGGTCACAGCGTGCGCACGCTCGACGACTGCGCGCGCGAGGCCGCCGCCGACATCACCGTCATGACCAACCTGATGGAGGCCCGCCTGCTGGTCGGCCCGGCGCAGGTGCTGCGCGATCTGCGCAAGCGGATCGATCCCGGCACGATGTGGGACGGCGCGCGGTTCTTCGCGGCCAAGCTCGAGGAACAGAACGCCCGGCACCACCGCTACAACGACTCCGAGTACAAGCTCGAACCGAACGTCAAGGAAGGCCCGGGCGGGCTGCGCGACATCCAGACGATCTCCTGGGTGGCGAAACGCCACTACGGCGTGGACCTGGACCGCTCGCTGGTCGATCTCGGCTATGTGACCGACCGCGAGTGCACCGAGCTGATGCAGGGTCAGGCGTTCCTGTGGCGGGTGCGATTCGGCCTGCATCTGATTGCCGGCCGGCGCGAGGAACGCCTGCTGTTCGATCACCAGCGCGCGCTCGCCAAGATGTTCGGTTACCGCGACGACGATGCAAATCTCGCCGTCGAGCAGTTCATGCAGCGCTACTTCCGCACGGTGAACCAGCTCGCCCGGCTCAACGAAATGCTGTTGCAGCTGTTTCGCGAACACATCCTGCTGGCCGCTACACCGGACGACGCCACGCCGATCGACGCGACTTTTCAGGCGCGGCGCGGTTACCTCGAAGTCGTCCACGAACGCGCCTTTGCCGAAGATCCGGCCGCGCTGCTGCGCCTGTTCCGGGTCCTGCAGGACCGTCCGGACCTCGCCGGCGTGCGCGCCCAGACCATCCGGCTGGTGCGCGAGAACCTGCACCGCATCGACGACCGGCTGCGTGCCGACCCGAACGCCTGCGCCATGTTCATGACGATTCTGCGCCAGCCGCGCGGCATCATCCATGCGCTGCGGCGCATGCACCGCTACGGCGTGCTCGGCGCCTGGCTGCCGGCGTTCGGCGCGGTCAGCGGGCGCATGCAGTTCGACCTGTTCCATGTCTACACCGTGGACGAGCACACACTGTTCGTGGTGCGCAACCTGCGTCGCTTCGCACTGCCGGAGTTCGCCGACGAATTACCGCTGTGCACGCAGATCTTCGGCACCCTGCGCCGCCCGGAACTGCTGTATCTGGGCGGGCTGTTCCACGACATCGCCAAGGGCCGTGGCGGCGATCACTCGCGCCTCGGCGTCGAGGATGTGCGCGAATTCGGCCAACGTCACGCGCTCACACCGGATGCCATCGAACTGGTCGCGTGGCTGGTCGAGAACCACCTGATCATGTCGACGACGGCGCAGCGCGAGGACATCGCCGACCCCGAGGTCGTCGCGCGCTTTGCCGCGAAGGTCGGCACGACCGAACGGCTCGAGTACCTGTACCTGCTGACCGTCGCGGACATCCGTGGCACAAATCCGGAGCTTTGGAACAGCTGGAAGGGCGCCCTGCTGCGCGAGCTGTATTTCGCCGCACGCCGCTGTCTGGCCGACACCGAGATACTCGCGGATGACGCCGCGCTGGCAGCGGCCAACCGCACCGCTGCACTGGAACGACTACGCCCGAAGCGACGCAAAAAGCTCGCAACGGAAGCCCTCTGGGCGCGCCTGCCCGAGGCCTATTTCGCGCGCACCCCGGCCGAAGACATTGCCTGGCATACCCGCGTGCTGCTGGAAGCCGGCGCGGTGGACAGCCCGCGGGTCGCCGTGAACCCGAGCCCCGCGCGCGGCGGCACCGAGATCTTCGTCTACGGCCCGGAGCACCACGGCCTGTTTGCGAAGATCACCGCCGCGATCGAACAGCTCGGTCTGAGCATCCACGGCGCGCGCATCTATTCGACCGATGACGGTCAGGTGCTCGACAGCTTCACCGTGCTGGATGCCGAGGGGCGACCGGTGGGGGCGGCTGAGCGCGACGGTCTGGGCGAGGCGATGGAGCCGGCGCTGGGCGCGAACCGGCCCCTGCCGCCGCAGCGGGTCCAGCGCCCGAGCCGGCGCGCGCGGGCGTTTCAGAAACCAACCGAGACCCGGATCACGCCGATCGCGGGCACGCCTTACACGCGTGTGGAGATCGCCACGACCGACCGCAATGGTCTGCTGTCGACCATCGCGCGGGTTTTCGTGGATTGCGGGCTGGACGTGCACGCCGCGCGCATCGCGACCATCGGCGCACGGGCCGAAGACGTGTTCGACGTCAGCGACGCGGCCTCGCGCGGCGCGCTGCTGGATGAACAGCGCGATTGCCTCGGCACAACCCTGACCGGCGCGCTGGACCGGTAGCGACGACGCCGGCCCAGGCCCTAGGGCAGCATCATCCCGCGCACGGTGAAGTACAGGAATGCCGCGATCAGCGCCGAGATCGGCACGGTCACCAGCCAGGCCGCGATGATCCGCACCAGGTGCGTGCGCTTGACCAGCTCGGTCTTGTAGACGCGTTTCAGGCCCTTGCGCTCGGTCTTGCTGATGGTTGGGTCCTGGTCCGAACGCTGCTTGAGTTCGCGCAGCATCTGCCCCCGTTCCTTGATCGTGCCCTTGGTGAACGCGTTCAGAAACGCATCGACCTCGGCCTGGCCCGCGCCCTCATGGTGGGCCTTGATCTCGGCGATCATTGCCGAGTAGTTCGTCTTCAGATACTCGCGCAGGAAACCCACGCCGAATACCGCGCCCACCGCGATGTGGGTCGACGACACCGGCAAGCCGAGCTGGCTCGCGACGATCACGGTGATCGCCGCGGCCATGGCGATGCAGAACGCGCGCATCTGGTCCAGTTCGGTGATTTCCGAACCCACGGTGCGGATCAGCTTGGGCCCGTACAGGGCCAGACCGATCGATATGCCAATCGCCCCGACCAGCATCACCCACAGGGGAATGCCGGCCTTCGCGACCACGCCGCCGTGCACGATCGCCTCGTTGATCGCCGCCAGCGGACCAACGGCGTTCGCGACGTCATTGGCACCGTGCGCGAAACTCAGCAGCGCCGCCGCGAAGATCAGCGGCACCGTGAACAGGCGATTGATGCCTTCTTTCGATGCCGGCAGTGCATCCGCATTTCGCGCGACGAGTTTGCGCACCAGCGTAAACACGACCACGGCCACGCCAAGACCGATTGCGGCGGCGCCGCCGAAGCCGACCTTCCAGATGTGCTTGAGCCCCTTCATCACGAGATAGGTCGCAAACGCCCAGGCCATCAACGCGACGAGCAGTGGCACGACCTTGCGCGCCGCCTGGCGCATACGCGGCTGATAGGTGATCGTGCGCTTGATGATGTAGAGAAAGGTGGCCGCGATCAGGCCGCCCAGGACGGGCGAGATCACCCAGCTCGCGGCGATCTTGCCCATGGTCGACCAGTTGGCGATGCCAAAGCCGCCAGCGGCGATGCCAGCGCCGAGCACGCCGCCGACAATCGAATGCGTGGTGGAGACCGGCGCGCCGAGCGCCGTTGCGATGTTCAGCCACAGGGCCCCGGCCAGCAGTGCCGCGGTCATCAGCCAGATGAAGGTATCGACGTCGCCGATCGTGGCCGGATTGATGATCCCGCCCTTGATGGTGCTGACCACCTCGCCACCGGCAATCAGCGCCCCTGCCGCCTCGAAAATCGCGGCGATGGCGATCGCACCGCCCAGCGTCATGGCGCGCGAACCGACGGCCGGACCAACGTTGTTGGCAACGTCGTTGGCGCCGATATTCATCGCCATGTAGGCGCCGATCACCGCCGCCGCGACCAGCAGATTCGCCCCGCTGATGCCGGCCGCGACGGTTTGCGCCGCGACGAAGACGACCACCAGGAACCCCAGCGCGAGGCCGAAGCGAAACAGGTCACGGCGACTGGAAGCCGCGGCTTTCACCGGCACCAACACATCAGCGTTATCCACCACCCCTCCCCGGCACCAGGTCCGCGGCAGCGGACCCAAGTCAAGAAAACGTCACAAAGATGTCATGAAACTGTCATTTTGCCGCTACTCTACCGACGAAAATCCACCGAGGCAGATGCCCTCGGTCAAGAAACCCGCCGAAATTCGCTGCCCCGACCACGGCCGCCGGCGAAAAGTGGCGGGCCGCCCCGGATGCGGGAGGAGGAACAGATGAAGGGTCCAGTGCTTCTGCGGTCTCTCTGGTGCCCGGCGACGGCGACCCCGGCGCGACCGCCACAATGAGCGCCAACGACAAGTCCACCCGGACGCCCTGCATCCTGGTGCCGGTCGATTTCTCCGAACGGGCGGCGCGGGCCGTGCGCATGGCCGCCTACCTGGCGGAGTGCATGCGCCACCGGCTGACCATCCTGCATGTCGTGCACGACCCGGGCGAGATGCCCGGCTATTACGCGCGTGTGATGAAGAAGAAGCGCCTCACGCGGATCGATGACGTCGCCCAGGAAATGCTCACGGACTTCGTCGGCAAGCTGAAAAAACGCGGCTGGGCCAACGAACCCGTGAAGCAGGCGCAGACGCTGCTGCGCGTCGGCCTGCCGGTGCAGCAGATTCTCAGCGTGGTGGAGGACGAGAAGCCGACCATGGTCGTCATCGGCAGCCAGGGGCGCACGGGGCTGAGTCACCTGATGCTCGGTTCCAAGGCCGAGCAGTGCGTGCGCCTTTGTCCGGTGCCGGTGCTCGTCGTCAAGGCGAACAACCGCCCGCCCACGCGCGCGAAATGAGCGTGTTTCCCTCCGTCCACATCGATCCGCGGCGGTCGGCACTGCTGGTCGGCGCCGTGGCCCTGCTGGCGACCTTTCCTGCGCTCGCGGACACGGCCGAGGACACCCCGCAGTGGGGCCTCATGGGCGTGAACCTGTTCGGCGGGCTGGCCCTGTTCCTGTTCGGCATGGATCAGATGGCCGACGCGCTGAAGGCCGTCGCCGGCGAGCGCATGAAGCAGGTGCTCGCGAAACTCACCACGAACCGATTTATTGGCGCGCTCACGGGCGCCTTTGTCACGGCGGTCGTCAACTCCTCGTCGGTCACCACCGTGCTCGTCGTGGGTTTCATCTCCGCGGGCCTGATGTCGATGGCCCAGTCGATCGGCGTGATCATGGGCGCGAACATCGGCAGCACGATCACCGCACAGATCGTCGCATTCAAGGCCACAAATGCCGCGATGGCGATGATCGCCGTCGGTTTCGGCATGCTGTTCATCGCCAAACGCGAGAAGGTGCGCCAGTACGGCTTCATGATCATGGGGCTCGGGCTGGTGTTCTTCGGCATGAGCGTCATGAGCGACGCGATGAAGCCGCTGCGCAGCTACCATACGTTTCTTGACCTGATGGCTCGCATGGAGAATCCTGTGGTCGGGATAGCCGTCGGCGCAGCCTTCACAGCATTGATTCAGTCTTCGGGCGCCACGACCGGCATCGTGATTGTGATGGCGAGTCAGGGACTGGTGTCATTGCCCGCCGGCATCGCGCTGGCGTTTGGCGCGAACATTGGTACGTGCGTGACCGCGCTCATTGCCGCGATTGGCAAGCCGCGCGAGGCGATGCGCGCGGCGATGGTCCATGTATTGTTCAACGTCTTTGGTGTCCTGATCTGGGTCGGATTCATCTCGCAGCTCGCCGACTTCGTCACTTGGCTCTCGCCAGGTCATCCGGAACTCACAGGAACGGATCGAATCGCACACGAAGCGCCGCGGCAGATCGCCAACGCCCACACCGTTTTCAATATCGCGAACACGCTAATCTTCATCTGGTTCACGGGGCTGTTCGCGCGCATCGTCGAACGGCTGGTACCGGACCGCCCGGAGCGACCCGGCATGGCGATCCGGCCTCGCTATCTTGAAGATGCGCTGATCGACACGCCGGCGCTGGCGCTGGACGGCGCACGGCTGGAGATCGTGCGCATGGGGGAGATGGTCACCGCGACGCTGGCCGATCTGGAAAGCGCCTTCCTCGCCGCCGACATCCGGGGGCTGGAGGAACTCAAATCCCGCGACGACGATCTGGACACCCTGCACGGCTTCGTCGTCACCTATCTCGGGCGCGTGGGACAGCGCACCATGATCGAGACCGACAGCCAGGCCCAGCGTCACCTGCTGTCGGTCGCCAACGACATCGAATCCATCGGCGACCTGATCGAAACCGATCTCGTGCGGCTTGGGCTGCAATATCACGCACACCGTCTCAGCATGAGTCCCGGCACGCGTGACATGATTGCGGCGCTGCACCAGGCGGTCCTCGGCGCCGTGCGCCGCGCGGTCGACGCCGTGCGCGAGAGCGATCCGGTGATCGCGGAATCCGTGATCGCCGAGAAGGCAACGATCGGCAAAGCCATCGATGCCGGCACCGCGAAACTCGCGACCCGGCTCCAGGCGAGCGTCCCACATCGACTGGAACTGTATGCGCTCGAGGTGTCGGTGCTCGAAAAACTGCGCCGCATCTATTACTTCGCGAAACACATCGCGAAGTCCGTGCAGCGCACCTACACCAAGGCAGACGCTGCGGCCGAGGCCTCGACGCCGGCCCCGCCCGCCGAACCCGTCGCGGCCTAGTGGGCCAAGTGGAAAGTTCTGTGACGCTCAGCCACGCCGCAAGCCTTGTGGGCAAGGCGCAGTCCGCAGGGAATGGCAGGCCCTTTCCAAGGACTGCAACACAACCCACAAGGCTTGTGGCGCGGCCCTTCGGGAGCCGCTGTGAGTGTTACAGAATTTTCCACTTGGCCCACTAGCGGCCCGGGCACTCCGCGGGCCAGCGGTCACACAGATCAGGCGGCACAAGCAGGTCGGGCCGCGCCCGCAACAGCCCCTGAAGCATCTCGAGCGCCGCGTCCGGTCGCCCGGCGGCGATCAGCCGACGAACCCCCGCGAATTCGTCCGGGGCAACGGCGTCCGCTTCAGAGGCCATCTCGCGGCGCAAGACATCGGATCGGGTCTCTTCCCCGGCCGCCCCGTCCGGCCCGACCCGCTGCGCGCGCGCTCGCGCCGGCTCGCCGGGATCGATGGCCTGCGCGGCGGTGTCCGGCCGGGACATCGGCGCCGGGGCCGGCGGCGGCGAGGTTACGGCCGCGGCGGACGATTCGAGCGCGTCTCGAACGCCGGAACGCATCGCACCCCCGGTAAAAGAGCCAGGCGATCGTGACGCGGGCGCCGGCGGGGCCGCGTCCTGACTTTGCGACACCGCCTCCCGCAGCTTGCGCAGTTCCGGCGCCGGTGCCGGGCGCACCGCGCCGGCGGGTACGGGGCGATCGTTGCGGACATCGTCGACCGGTGCGACGGCTGGCGCGATGACCGCGTGCTCGACCGGAACCATCCGCAACACCAGCACCGATCCAAGCACGATCACCGCTGCGCTCGATGCCGGAATGAACCAGCCACGGCGGCGCCGACGCGCCCGCTCGGCGGCTGCGGCGAGGATCCGCGCATCCATCGCCGCAGACGGACCAGCGGCCCGCGCGCGGCGGTACAACGCGGAGACCGCGGCGTCGTGAGTACCGGAATCGGTGTCGTTCGGTTCGTCGGTCACAGGCAGTCCCCGAGTCGTTCACGCAACCGTCGGTACGCATAGCGCAAACGGCTCTTGATGGTCTCGCGACCGCAACCCGCCATGCGCGCAATCGCTTCAAGATCGAGACCGCTCTCTTCCTTCAGCGCCAGCGCCTCGCGCTGCTCGTCCGGCAGCTCCGCGAACGCCGCGCGAAAGCGCTCGATACAGTCCATCGCGATGCTGCGCTGTTCGGGCGCGGGTGTCGGGTCGGCAGGCTCGGACACGGCGTCCAGTGCCTCGACCGATCGCAGGTTCGCGCGCCGCGCCCGATCGATCAGAAGGTTGCGGGCGATCCGAAACAACCAGAACCGGAAGCCGTCCGCCCCGAACCGCTCGCGCGCGTCCACAACGCGCAGCCAGAGTTCCTGATACAGATCATCGGCCTCGTCGGCCTGCATGATTCGCGCGCGCAGGAAGGCCAACATCGGTCGCTTCCAGCGTCCGTACAGCACCGCGAACGCGTCGACATCGCCACGCCGGTAGCGGTCGAACAGTTCCTCGTCACTGCGCGGGTCGGTGGTCTCGCTCACCGCTTGAGCGTACGCGAGCGCGCCGCACCCGCACCAGTGACCGGCGACACTTCCATGTGCCGCAGGTGCCTCGACGCGCATCACGCCCTGTGTCGAACTCACCTAACAGGTTGTTGAAAAAGGCCCATCCATGGCCTTTCCACCGTCGCAACCGAAAAGCGTGGTTTTCGGTTGCTCACGAAACTCAAACACTTGTGCGTTCGATTTTCGCGCGAGACGTCCCTGTCTCGCGATATCAGGCTGTTGAAATGAAAATTGCAACAGCCTGCTAGCTCCTGGAGTCGAGGCTTTCCGCCAGATGAACCAAACGCAGGAATTCGCCGCGGTAACCGAAGCGATCGGCCCCGCGACTTCCGGCAGCCAGCGCGGCGATGTCGCTGTAGCCGTAGGTGCCGGTATAGCGCCCGCCACGGAGCTTCTGACCGAACGCCGCGACCGAGGCCGCAAAGCGCAGGTCATCGGTAGCCCCGGCGAGGGTCGCGTTTGCGGCCGGCTTCGCGATCGGCTGTTCGACCAGCGTCGAGCCGCCTTCGCCAGGCTTCTTGAAGCGCAGTTTCAGCCAGCCGAGTTCGCCGCGATGCGCGGCATTCGGATCCGGGGCGCCGCTGCCATATCGCAGCTCCGGCAGGCGTCGGCCAGCGGAGCCGGTCGGCACAATCTCGTAGAGCGCCGTGACGCGGTGTCCCGCACCGATCTCGCCGGCATCGACCTTGTCGTTGGTGAAGTCCTCGCGCGCGAGCACCCGGTTCTCGTAGCCGATCAGACGGTATTCGGCGACCTCTACCGGGTTCCACTCGACCTGAATCTTCACGTCCGAGGCGATCGTTTGCAGCGTCGACGACAGTTCCTCGACCAGCACCTTGTTCGCCTCGTTGACGGTGTCGATGTAGGCGTAGTGGCCGTTGCCGTGATCGGCGAGCTGCTCCATCAGCGCGTCGTTGTAGTTGCCGCCGCCAAAACCCAGTGTGGTCAACGAAATGCCAGTGTGGCGCTTGCGCTCGACGAGGTCCACGAGCTGCTCGTGATTCACGGTGCCGACGTTGAAGTCACCATCGGTCGCGAGGATCACGCGATTGATGCCGCCGGCTACCCGGCCCTGCTCCGCCATCGCATAGGCCAGCTCGATGCCGGCCGAACCGTGCGTCGATCCACCTGCGGAAAGCTGATCCAGCGCCGCGCGAATCCTCGCGGCCTGATCGCCCGGCGTCGGTTCGAGCACCACCCCGCTCGCGCCGGCGTACACGACCAGCGACACGCGATCACGCGCGGTCAGGCCCTGCAGCATGAGACCCAGCGCGGATTTGAGCAGCGGCAGCTTGTCCGCGCTCTGCATGGAGCCGGACACATCGACCAGGAACACGAGATTCGCGGCGGGACGATCCGCCGCCGCGACCTCGAAGCCCTTGACGCCGACCCGCACCAGCATGGCCGCGTCGTTCCACGGCGCGGGCGCGACCTCCGTGGTCACCGCGAACGGCGTACCGGTATCGGCCGGTGCGGCGTAGGCATAATCGAAATAGTTGATGAGTTCCTCGACGCGCACGGCGTCCTCCGGCGGCAGCCGACCCTCGTTCAGGTGCCGACGCACCACGGCGTAGGCGCCGGTGTCGACGTCGATCGAAAACGTCGAGACCGGGTCCTCTGCAACCGCGTGGACCGGGTTGTCGTGGATCGGCGCGAATCGATCTCGGTTGACCTCCGCGCTCGGCGCACGGATGCCGGCGAGATCGACCAACTGCGGCGCCGGGGCCGGCGCAACGGCCCCGACGAGCATGCGCGTTTCAGCGCTTCTGTGGACCGACGCGGCGACCTGCCCCCGGTCATCGCGGCTCGCCGCGATCTCCTCACGCGCCTTCGGGAGTTTGCGCTTCGCTTCGGACGCGAGCGCATCGCGCGGGGCGTTGCCTGCGGTGTCGACTTCGGGCTGCGCGGGCGTGGTCGCCGTGACCGCGGGCAAGGTGGCGCCCGGGCTGCCGTCCGGCGCCGGGGCTTGCACGCCGCAACCGCTGGCGAGGACCAGCAGCACGGCCGCGGACAGGGTCGAGAGTCTAAGGCTGTGGGATTTCATGTTCGGGTTCTCCGTTCGATGTCAGATTCGGGCGGACAGCCCGGCGCACCGCGCGCCGAGACCTCGCCCTTACCGACACAAACGCGCGAGAACCCGCCCCGGGGTTGACGCCGCCGCGGAAATTGCCGGGGCGACTGCCTGCCCGACCGGCCGCCGGTCATTTACACTGTTGTTTCGACATTGCGACTGCTGGCGTCGCCCATGCCCCCATCTTCCGCCCTGGAAATCCGCGATCTGCGCAAGACCTACCCGAACGGCAACGCCGCCGTGCGCGGGATCGATCTGGATGTCGCGGAAGGGGATTTTTTTGCGCTGCTGGGCCCGAACGGCGCCGGCAAGTCGACCACCATCGGCATCGTTGCATCGCTCGTGAACAAGACCGGCGGCACGGTGCGTGTGCTCGGCCACGATCTGGACAGCGAACCCGCCGCGGTCAAACGCACGATTGGGCTGGTGCCGCAGGAGTTCAATTTCAACGTCTTCGAGCCGATCGGCGAGATCGTCGTGCACCAGGCCGGGTTCTACGGCATCCCGCGGCGCATGGCCTGGGCCCGTACGCAGGAATATCTCGAGCGCCTGGGGCTGTGGGACCGCCGCAAGGAGATGGCGCGCAACCTCTCCGGCGGACTGAAACGCCGGCTGCTGATCGCCCGCGCGCTGGTGCACGAACCCAGACTGCTGATCCTTGACGAACCCACGGCCGGCGTGGACATCGAGCTGCGCCATTCCATGTGGGAGTTTCTGCGCGAGATCAACCGTCGCGGCACGACGATCATCCTGACCACGCACTATCTCGAGGAAGCCGAACGCCTGTGTCGCAACATCGCGATCATCGACCACGGCACGATCGTCGAGAACACCAACATGCGTGCACTGCTCGCGACCCTCGACCACGAGACCTTCGTGCTCGATCTCGCCGCACCCGCGCAGACACTGCCGGAACTCGCCGACCACACCCTGAGCCTGATCGACGCGGATACGCTCGAGGCGGTCGTGCCGAAACGCACCGGGCTCAACGAACTGTTCGCGGCGCTGGACCGGCGCGGCATCCGCGTGCTGAGCCTGCGCAACAAGACCAACCGTCTGGAACAGCTGTTCCTGCACCGGCTCGATGCCGGCCGTAGCGCCGGATCGCGGGACAAGGCCGCATGACCGCCGCCGAACAGCTTGTCGCGTTCCAGACGATCGTCGAACGCGAGATCCTGCGGTTCGCACGCATCTGGATCCAGACCGTGCTGCCGCCGATGATCACGACGGCACTGTATTTCATCATCTTCGGCCAGCTGATCGGTTCGCAGATCGGCGACATCGACGGCTTCCGCTACATGGATTTTCTCGTGCCCGGCGTGATTCTCATGACGGTCATCCAGAACAGCTACGCGAACGTCGTCTCGTCGGTGTATGGCGCACGCTTTCAGCGCCACATCGAGGAGATGGCGATCGCGCCCGTGCCGGGTTACGTGATCCTCGGCGGATTTGTCGCGGGCGGGCTTGCGCGCGGCCTCACAGTCGGCATCGCGGTGCTGCTGGTGTCGCTGATCTTCAGCCCGCTGGGCATGGCGCATCCACTGGTTACGATTGCGATCGTGGTATTGACCTCGGTGCTGTTCTCGCTCGCCGGGTTCATCAACGGGATGTTCGCGCGCAATTTCGACGACATCTCGATCATCCCGACCTTCGTGCTCACACCGCTGACCTATCTCGGCGGGGTGTTCTATTCGGTGTCGATGCTGCCGCCGTTCTGGCAGGACGTCTCGCTCGCGAACCCGATCCTGTACATGGTCAACGCGTTCCGGTTCGGCCTGATCGGCACTTCCGACATTGATCTCGGACATTCATTCCTGATCACGGGCTTGTTCGTCGCGGCGCTCGGCGCCTACAGTCTGCATCTGCTGCGCACCGGGCGAGGCATCCGTTCATGACCGACCGCATCACCATTCCGGCCGACGCCATCCTGCTGCACCGCGAACCGATCGAGGTGCGCTGGGGCGACATGGACGCATTTCGTCACGTCAACAACGTCGCCTATTTCCGCTATTTCGAACAGGCCCGCGCGGGCTGGTTTCAAACCAACGGACTCGCCGAATCACTGACCGGGTATGGCCACTACGGCCCCATCATCGTGAGCGCCTCCTGCGACTACATCGAGGCACTGACGTACCCGGCGTCGACCGCCGTCGATCTGTTCACCGCGCAGGTCGGGCGCACCAGTTTCCATGTCTGGCACCGGCTCGCCGGACGCGAGGACCCCGCGCGCATCTTCGCCATCGGTCACGCAACCGTCGTATGGATGGACTACGAGGCCGTGAAACCCGAGCCATTGCCCGCAAGTCTGCGCGCATTGCTCGAGGGCAACCGCGCATGATGAGCAGGGATCCCGATGTCCTGCACGCGGTCGAGACGATCTGCGCGCTGGGCTGCTCGCGCGTGAACCAGATCATCGAACGGCTGGAGCGCGGTGATCCTCTGGCTGAAACCAGCGGCCTCGCCGCGGAACAGCGCAGCGTCGTGCTCGCCGAACTGCGCGAGATCATGGCCGTGTACGAGGTTCCCTGTGATCTGCCTGAGCACACCGGGGACGGGCCGGCGAGCCTAGCGCGGAAACCGGCCGGGTCAGACCAGAACCACCGCCGCCGTCTTTCGGAAATCGAGCGCGACGAGGAAGGTTTCCTGCTCGATGTCCACGACTGGTATCCGGAACTCGCCGATGAAATCGCGGCCGAGGCGGATCAGCCGCTGACGCAGGAACATCGCGAGATCATCGCCTACATCCGTGAACACTTCGAGCGCAACGACTCCGTGCCCGAAGCCCGCACGCTGCTCAAACATCTCGCCGAAAACTGGGGGCCGGAACGCGCGACGCGCAGGTATCTGTACGCGCTGTTCCCGAGGGGCTATGGACAGGTCGCCTGCAAGATCGCCGGCATGCGCAAGCCGCGCAAGCTGATGCTGGATGTTTGATGCCGCGATTCCATCGCGGGCGCGGCACGCATAGACCCCGCCTCTGTACGGTGCGCACTGCGCACCAATAGAAGCGCGGGAAATATCCTCATGGTGCGCGATGCGCACCCTACTAAGGAAGCTCTGATTAATCCATCCTGGATTAACAGAGCGACGAAAACGAAAAAGCGCGGTATTTCGTTATCGTACATTTTCAATGGCTTACGCACATTGAAAATGGTGGCACGTCCCTGTGCCACGGGAAACTCTGAATTGATCAGAGTTTCCCTAACAGGTTGTTGAAAAGTGAATTTCAACAGCCTGCCAAGCTGGGGTTCAATCAAAGAACCGTTTGACGCCCACGCCGCGCAGTGCGCCCCCTACAAAACCCCTTGGCGTGCTTGGCGCCTTGGCGGTTCAACGCAAATGAGCGGTTGACCGGACGCCTCCCTGGTCACTACTTCGCCAGATACATCTTCACGTTGCCATTCCCGTTAGGATTGGCGTAGACCTCTTCGCCATTTTCGAACCCCACGTCGAGTCGGTCGGCAATCTCCTGACTGATCTGCGGCGCATAGGTCTGCACCCATTGCGCGCAGTAGTTGTCGTTGAACGTGCCGCCGTCGGTACGCGCACAGGTGATGTAGGCGCTCTTGCCGGTGGTGTTTTTCACCAAAATCCAGCACAGCGCGCCACCGAACCCCTCGGTTCTGAATCGAACTCCACTGGCTGTGACCTCGGTTCCGACCGCGCCGGAGTGTGCGGCCGGCGGTTCCGTTGGCGCCGGGTCCGGTTCCGCACCGGCCAACGCCGTCGACAACGCGAACGGAACCACCAAGGCTGACAGTTTTCGATGTGACATGCGATGACCCTCCTGTCGGGTACGGGGGCAGATTTCCTGAAATGGCTGCATGCCCCTGGCTAAACGGTGCACCGTACGCACCCTACTGGCTGCGGTCCATCGGGATGCCCCGCTGACGCGAGCCATTTCCGGAAACATCGGCGCACAACCCTGCACTACCAAGTTGTTGAAAAAGGCCCATCCATGGCCTTTTCAACGTTGCAACCGAAAAGCGTGGTCTTCGGTTGCTCACGAAAATCAAACACTTGCATCTTCGATTTTCGGGCGAGACGTCCCGGTCTCGAGTTAGGGGCGACTGATCGACCCGGCGCGCTCGGTCGCCGCGGTATCTGCCGTATCGGGGGCCATGCGGCGCCAGGTGTTTTCGTCCAGATACACGCGATGCCGTGCCCAGGCCGCGAACTCCGCGCGCGAACAGGTGCCGGTACGCCGACGACCCAGGCCCGCAACGACACGGTAGATCACGAGGTCTTCACCCACCGGCGGTGCATCGCCAGCGTCGCCCATGACCTGGCGCACGGCCCACTGCTCACCGTAGTCGCCATTGGAGAAATAGCGCCCGGGCAATACATGAACCGGATCGACCTGACTCTGGCGGGCATGGGCACGCGCATCGCGATAGATGTCGACGAGATCGTTCACGTCGATATCCACGAACGATCCCGCGCGTTCCAGCGCCCATCGCAGGTCGCCCGCATCGATATCCAGCGGCGCCTGGACCACCTGCGTTTCCGCGTCAACGCTGCGCGCCCAGCGCGCCGGATAGCGCCGCCAGCGAAACGGATAGTTGAACGCCACGGCGATCAACAGGATCACGCCAACGTTCGCGAGCACCGGATCGATCACGTATCCGTACCCGAGACCGTGCACACCCGGTCCGCCGATCACGGCATACAGCGCGGTCGCGCCGCCGGGCGGGTGGATGCAGCGCAGCACATACATCGCGCCGATCGCCACGCCCACGGCCAGTGCCGCAGCAAGCGTCGGCTCCGCGACGAGTCGAGCCGCGGTCACACCGGCCAGCGCCGAAACCAGGTGCCCGCCGACCAGCGGCCAGGGCTGCGACAGCGGCCCGTGCGGAACGGCGAACAGCAGCACCGCGGACGCCCCGATCGAGGCCACCAGCAGCGGCGCGGACGCCGGGTGCGCGAAGCGGTCGGCCATCCACCAGACGGCGAGGATCGCGACCGCCCCGCCAAGCGCGGCGACGAACTTTTCCAGCGGCCGCGTGGTGTCGAGCCCGGCCCCGAGCCAGGACCACAGCCGCGCAGCGGTTCCGGTCATTCCTTCAGCCAGCCCTGCAGGGCCTCGATGATGGACTGCGCCTGGTCGCGGCTGGAGATGTTGAACTTCGACTGCTGGCGGTACTCGCCATTGCGCTTCTGGTAGCGACGGATCGTGAATTTCTCCGGACCCCAGTCGTCACGGCGTCCGTCCCAGTCGCTGTAACGAAAGATCACCGTTGCCCACGCACCCTTGGACAGGATGCGCTTGTCGAGCTCGCGCACGACCTGGCGGCCGTTCTCCTCCCAGTTCACAGTCAGTTCGTCCGCATTCGAGGCCATGTTTGCTCCAAGTGGAAGGTCATTCGCGCGTCATTATGGCGGAACACCCCGAGTTTACGAGCGGTCGAAGGGTTCATGCGCTGCCGATCCAGCCTGCTCCGAGTGTTCGCGCCCGCCCTGCTCGCGCTTGTGGGCGGCTGTGCCACCGCCCCGCCGGAACTGGGCGAGACGCCGACCGATGCGCTCGAACTGGCCGCGGCGCGGGCCGCGCCGGAACGCTTCGCCGGGCGTGCCGCGCGCTGGGGCGGCGAGATTCTCGGGGTCGAAACCCTGGCCACACGCACCCGTTTCGAGGTGCTCGCATTGCCGCTGCACGAAACGGGCGAGCCGGTGCCGGACAGCGCGGGGGAAGGCCGTTTCGTGGCCTACGTCGACGGCTTTCTGGACCCGGCCGTATACCGGCCCGGCCGCGATTTGACCCTGATCGGCGCGTTCTCGCAGATCGAGCACGGGCAGGTCGGTGAACACAGCTACGCATACCCGGTGCTGATCGCCAGCCGCCATTACCTGTGGCCGGAGGAACCGCGCCACTACGCGCGGGACGTCGATGTGCACATTGGCGTCGGCTACGGGTTCTACCCGTTCTATTTCTGGGCCTTCGATCCGTTCCTGTGGCCCTACCACCACCACGGCCATCATCACCGGCACCACCGGCATCGCTGACGGAGACGCGGATCGGGTCAGCGTTTCCGCTGGCAAAGGGGAGCGTCGCTCGGGCCGGCCGGGACGGCCTAGCCCCTCAATGCGAAGTGGCGGGCGCCTTTTCCTCGGCTTCTTCCGACGGTGCCCAGAAGCGCTCGAGGTTGTAGTAGTCGCGGATACGCGGCTGCATGACGTGGACGATCACGTCGCCGAGATCGACGAGCACCCACTCGCCATGGGATTCACCCTCGACCCCGATGGGCGGAAACCCGCGGTGCTTGGCCTCCACGACGACATTCTCGGCCAGCGCCCGGACATGCCGGTCGGAGGTGCCACTGGCAATGACCATGTGGTCGGTCATCGTGGTCTGGTCACGCACATCGATCACCCGCACATCGACGGCCTTGAGATCGGCAAGTGCGGCATTGACCAGATCGAGCAGCGCCGCGTCCGGCGCCTGGGGGACATTCATCCGTCGAGCTTACCACGGCCACCGGGGGTGGTCATGGCATAATCCCTGCCCTCGCGCGCTACGCGCCGCCGCCCGGCCCGCATCCGATGAATGATCCAGACCGCCTCGCCCAGTTGTATTCCGAACTGATCTCTGGAATCGGCGAAGACCTGTCCCGGGATGGCCTGACCAGGACCCCACAGCGCGCCGCACGCGCGATGGAGTTCCTGACGCGCGGCTACCATCAGAGCATCGATGAGGTCGTCAACGGCGCGATCTTCGATTCCGGCAACGACGAGATGGTCGTGGTCAAGGACATCGAACTCTACTCGCTGTGCGAGCATCACATGCTGCCCTTTATCGGCAAGGCCCATGTGGCCTATCTGCCGCGCGGCAAGGTCATCGGGCTGTCGAAGATCGCACGTCTGGTCGACATGTACGCGCGCCGCCTGCAGATTCAGGAGAACCTCACCAAGCAGGTCGCCGAGACCGTCATGTCCATCACCGACGCCGCGGGCGTGGGCGTGATCATCGAGGCCAAGCACCTGTGCATGATGATGCGCGGCGTGGAAAAGCAGAACTCCGTGATGAAGACCTCCATGATGCTCGGGTCGTTTCGTGACAACCCGCGCACGCGACAGGAGTTTCTGACCCTCGTGCACGAATGAACGTAACGATCCGCATCAAGAACCTGCGGCTGCGCACGCTGATCGGCTTCAGCCCGCACGAACTAGACAAACCGCAGGATGTCGTGATCAACGTGGCATTGCGCTACGCGGCCGACACCGGCATCACGCGCGACGAAGTGGATTCGGCGGTCAACTATCGAGACATCACCAAGGCCATCATCGATCATGTCGAAGACGGCCGCTTTGAACTGCTGGAAAAGCTCACCGCGGACGTGCTCGAGATCGTCACCGGGTTTGCGCGCGTGCAATGGGCCGAGGTCGAGGTCGACAAACCCCACGCCCTACGATTTGCGGACTCTGTCTCCTGCCGGCTCGCCAGCGACTCCTGAACCGAGATGCTGCGCCAGCCACGGCGCCAGCGAACGCAGCGGACCCGGTCGCGCGATCAGATAACCCTGCAGCGCGTCACAACCGATGCCGGTCAGCATGGCGGCCTGCGCCTCGGTCTCCACACCTTCGGCGATGACTTCCAGTCCCAGCCCCGAACCGAGCGCGGTCACGGTCTCGACGATCACGCAGTCCGGATCGCTCTCCGGCAGGTTCGACACAAAGGCCTGATCGATCTTCAGCGCCGCCAGCGGCAGCCCGCGCAGAAACTCCAGCGACGAGAAGCCGGTGCCGAAATCGTCGATCGCGATGGGCAGCCCCATCTGCGCGATCCGTTCGACGGACTGGCGTGCCTGACGCTGGTTGTGAATCAGCGCGCTCTCGGTGATCTCGAGTTCGAGCTGCGCCGGCGCGACCCCGTGACGTTCCAGCGCGGCACGCAGCTGCGCGGCAAAGCCGCCGTCGAGCAGCATCCGCGTGGAGACATTGATCGAAACCGGAATCGCCGCCCCCTGACGCGCCAGCGATGCCGCGGCCTGCGCGGCGCGATCGAGCACCCACAGCGTCAGCGGCCGGATCAGGTTGCCGGCCTCGGCGAGCCCGACGAACTCGTCCGGGGGCACCAGACCAAACTTCGGATGGCGCCAGCGAACCAGCGCTTCGAGCGCCCGCACGGACTGGTCGTGCGGCCTCAGCTGGGGCTGGAAATGCAGTTCCAGCTGGCCGGCACGTATGCCGTTGCCGAGATCCCCCAGCAACCTCAGGCGTCGCAGCGAATGCCGGTCGGCCACGGCGCGGTACACCGCGTAGCCCTGCACGCCACCCTTGGCCTGATACATCGCCACGTCGGCACAGCGCAGCAGGGTACCGGCAGCGTCGGCATGGCGCGGGTACAGCGCGATACCGATGCTCAGGCCGACTTCGACTCCGCTGTCGTGCAGCATCAGCGGCTGGCGCATGGCGCGCAGGACCTCACGCGCGAGATTGCGCGCGAGCGCGGGCAGTTCCTCGTCGTTCGCCACGCCTTCGATCAGCAGCGCAAATTCATCACCGCCCAGCCGGGCGACGAGCCCCGAGTATCGCGAGGCCACGGCCTCGAGACGCGGGCCGATCTGAACCAGCAGCTCGTCGCCGGCCTGATGTCCGAGGGTGTCGTTGATCTCCTTGAAGCGATCGAGATCAAGCAACAGCAGCGCAACGCCGCCGCCGCTGGCCTGGGCCGACAGCACCGCCAGTTCGAGACGCTCGCGCAGACGCTGCCGGTTCGCGAGCCCGGTCAGCGCATCGTGTTCGGACTGGTGCCGCAGTTGCTCGAAGATCTCGCGCTGTTCGGTCGCATCGCGCTGGACGCCCCAGGCCCGCGTGAGCTGGAGATCGCGGATCGTGCCTCGCGCCGAACTCACGAACCAGCGCACGCTGCCGTCACGTCGGATGACCTGCGAGTGATAGTCGTGCTGCTGATAGGCGTTGGCGATCCAGATTCGCACGAGGTCGCGCACCTGGTGATCGCCGAACAGCATGGCGGGCGTCATTTTCGACAGATCCGTATCCGACCCGAGTGCGTGCAGGCTCAGGCAGGCATCGTTGTGCTCACGAATGCGCCCACGCGCAAAGATCGCATCGACCTGCTCGTCAGGCGGCAGGCGCGTGTCGATCGGCGGGTCGAAATCCATGCGCCAGATTGCATCGCCGCTGGCGGCAACGAACGCGCGATAGCGTTCTTCGGCGGCCTCCAGCGCGCGGGTATAGCGGCGGCGTTCGAGTTCGGCCGCCGCGCGGCGCGCGAAGATCGCGAGCAGCGACATGGCCAGATCCGGCGCCTGAATCTCGCGCCGGTACAGCACCGCGATCAGGCCCAGCACCGTTCCATCGGCGCCGGTGAGCGGTTCGGCCGCATAGCCGCGGATGCCCAGATCCGCGAGCATTTCGTCCGCGGGAAACTGCGCGGCCACCTGGTCCGGATAACAGCATGGCCGCGACTCGATGACGTTGGCGCACGGCGTGCCCTCGAGTTCATAGCGAAAGTTCTCGGCCTGTGCAGCGTCGACCTGCACCGCGACGGTCTGCACGGCGTTGCCGTCGACTTCGCCGACGAACGCGACATCGGCCTCCAGCGCCTGGGCGAGGGTCTCCACCAGCGACTGAAAAAACGCCTGCCCCGTCGTCGCAGACACCCCGCGGGCGATCTGCTCGAGCAGCCCCTGGTCCGGTCGCAGGCTGCGCGCCAGGCGCACACTCAGCAGGCGGCAGGCCCGCCCGGCGGCCGGGGCCGTGGTGATACTCGCGATCACCCGCTCGACACCACCGGACCCAGTCCCACGCAGTTGCAGGGTCAGCGCGGTGACATCATCACGGGCAAGCGCATATTCGAGCGCGCGCGCCCCGTTTGAGACGCCGGCCGCCTCGTCCCAGTCGAGCACGTCGGTGATCGAACGTCCGGCCAGACTATCCTCCTCTGCGGCGAACCGCTTCAGCGCAGCCGCGTTCGCAGCGAGGATGTCCGTGCCGTCGAGTACAAAAAACGGATCGGCCGCTGCCATAAACAGGGCCGCGAAATCGGGAGCGGATTCAGTGCTGCGTCGGGCGGTCTTGCTCACGCTGGCGGACCTCGGCGTCACGACCCGAAACCGGCCGACGCCACTCCATGAAAAGTAGCAGAACCACGCCAACGGTGATCGCGGAATCCGCGATATTGAATGCCGGATACGGCCAGCCCCAGAAATAGAACTGCAGGAAATCGACGACCGCGCCCGTCGACAGCCGATCGATCAGATTGCCGAGCGCACCGCCGAGCACCAACGCGATCGCCAGCGCCCGTACCCGCTCACCGGTTCCGAGCCGGCGCAGCCAGGCGATCAGCACCGCCGAGATCACCACCGCGAGCACAACGAACAGCCAGCGCTGCCAGCCGCCGGCGTCGGCCAGAAAGCTGAACGCCGCGCCGCGATTGTAGGCCAGACGCAGATCGAAGAACCCCTCGATGACCGACCGTGGCGCGGCCGCATCCAGCCCGCGTTCGGCGGCGATCTTGGTCAGGCGATCGACAACGATGACCAGCGCGGCGACGATCAGCCCAGCACGCAGCATGCCGCGACCTCCCTTAGCAGGTTATTGAAAAAGGCCCATCCATGGACTTTTCAACATCGCAACCGAAAAGCGCGGTTTTCGGTTGCTCACGAAAATCAAACACTTGTGTGTTCGATTTTCGGGCGAGACGTCCCTGTCTCGCGCTAACAGGCTGTTGAAATATTCTTTTCAACAGCCTGTCAGGCAAACGCGCGGGTTTCGCCCGGCCCCTCGACGTTCGTCACGCAGCGCCCGCACAGTTCCGGATGCGCCGCATGCGTTCCGACGTCCTCGCGCCGGTGCCAGCAGCGCACGCATTTGGCGTGATCGCTGGGTGCCACGACGAGCCTGAGTTCATCGCCATCGTCATCGAAGCGCGCGTCGATCGCGTCCGTTGGCGCATCCGCCAGAGGCGCAACGGCGGCCGCCGAGGTGATCAGTGCAAAGCGCAGCTCGTCGCCGAGCGCGGCCAGCGTGTTGTGCCGCTGCCCGTCACAGTACACGCGGACTTCGGCATCCAGCGAACTGCCGATCTCGCCGGCCTTGCGCAGGGCCTCGAGCGCCTTCTTGACCGGCTCGCGAAGTGCAATGACCGTGTGCCAGTCGACTTCGCCATGGCGATGGGCGAACGGCTCGAGGCCCGCATACCATTCGGCCAGGAACACCGATTCCGCGCGCGGGCCGGGCAGTTCGCGCCAGATCTCCTCGGCCGTGAAACTCAACACCGGCGCCAGCCAGCGCACCAGAGCTTCGGAGACATGGAACAGCGCCGTCTGGGCTGAGCGCCGGGCAAGGCCGTCGGCACGCGCCGTGTACTGTCGATCCTTGATGACATCCAGGTAAAAACCGCCCAGATCGATTACGCAGAAGTTGTGCACCTTCTGGTAGATCAGATGAAAGTTGTAGTGTTCATAGGCGTCGATCAGTTCGTCCTGCAACGCGGCGGCGCGCGCGACGACCCAGCGATCCAGCGCAACCATGGCGTCTGGCGCGACCTGGTGAACGGCCGGATCAAAGCCATTGAGGTTCGCAAGCAGGAATCTCGCGGTGTTGCGAATGCGTCGATAGGCATCGGCCATGCGCGTGAGGATCTCGTCGGACACGCGCATCTCGGTGCGATAGTCCGTCGCCGCCACCCACAGGCGCAGCACGTCGGCGCCGAGGGTCTTGACCACCTGCTGCGGTGGCACGACGTTGCCCTTGGACTTGGACATCTTCTCGCCGCGCTGATCGACCGTGAAACCATGCGTCATGCACTGGCGATAGGGTGCGGCGCCGGTCATCGCGACGCTGGTCAGCAGTGAAGACTGGAACCAGCCGCGATGCTGATCGGAGCCCTCCAGATAGATCTCCGCCGGACGATGCAGGACTGCGCGCGGCTCCAGCACGGTTGCGTGTGTGACGCCGGAGTCGAACCACACGTCCAGCGTGTCTTCGATCTTCTCGTACTGATCGGCGTCGGCGCCGAGCAGTTCGCGCGGGTCGAGTTCATACCAGGCATCGATCCCGGCGCGTTCCACGCGCTCGGCGACGGCCTCGATCAGTCGCGAGGTCTCGGGGTGCAATTGTCCCGTCGCCCGGTCGACGAACACCGCAATCGGCACGCCCCAGGTACGCTGACGTGAGATACACCAGTCCGGCCGCCCGTCGATCATCCCCTCGATGCGGGCACGGCCCCAGCCCGGCAGCCACTCGACTTCGGCGATCGCGCGGCGCGCGGCTTCACGCAGGCCATTGGCCTCCATGCTGATGAACCATTGCGGCGTGGCACGAAAGATCAGCGGCGTTTTCGTGCGCCAGCAATGCGGGTAGCTGTGGCGGATCGTTTCCGCATGCACGAGCTTGCCATGACTGCGCAGCACCTCGAGGACATGCCCGTCGACCTCGAGCACCGATTCACCGGCGAAGATCGGTGTGGCTTCCACGAACCGGCCATCGGGCCCGACCGGGTTGTCGACGTGCAGGCCGTAGTCCAGTCCCACCAGATAGTCGTCCACGCCATGCCCCGGCGCGGTATGCACGGCGCCGGTGCCCGCTTCGGTGGTCACATGCGCGCCGAGCACGATCGGCACGTGCCGATGGTAGAACGGATGTGCGAGTTCCAGACCCTCGAACGCGCGGCCGGGCGCGCGACCCAGCGCCCGCCACGGCACGCCATAGCGCGCAAACACCGCGTCGGCGAGATCCGCCGCGACGAGCATGCGCTCGGGGGCGCCGTCGATGTCGACCTGCGCGAGCACGTATTCGAGATCCGCGTTCAGCGCGACCGCGCGGTTGGCCGGCAGCGTCCACGGTGTCGTCGTCCAAATCACGACCGAGACCGGTCCCTCGCCGGCCGCACCACATTTCGCCGCGAGGATATCGGGATCGACCGCCGTGAACCGCACGTCGATCGCATGCGAGTTCTTGTCCTCGTATTCGACCTCGGCCTCGGCCAGCGCCGAGCGTCCGCCGACGCTCCAGTACACCGGCTTTTCGCCACGTACGACGTGACCGCGCTCGATGATGCGGCCGAGTGCGCGAATGATGTCGGCCTCGGTACGAAACGCCATGGTCAGGTACGGATCGCCCCAGTCGCCCAGGACGCCCAGCCGCTCGAAATCCATGCGCTGGCGTTCGACCTGCTTCGCGGCATACTCGCGACATGCGCGACGAAACGCCGCGACATCGACCTTCGCGCCGGGCTTGCCGATCTTCTTCTCGACGGTGTGTTCGATCGGCAGCCCGTGACAGTCCCAGCCGGGCACGTACGGCGCGTCGAAACCACCGAGCGAACGGCTCTTGACGATGATGTCCTTGAGCACCTTGTTGACGGCATGCCCGATGTGGATGTCGCCGTTCGCATACGGCGGACCGTCGTGCAATACGAAACGTGGCCGACCGTCTCGCGCCGCCCGAATGCGTGCGTACAGGCCCATCTCGCGCCACTGTTCGAGCATCTGTGGCTCGCGCTGGGCGAGATTCGCCTTCATGGCGAAAGCGGTCTGCGGAAGGTTCAGTGTGTGTTTGTAGTCGCTCATTGTTTTTGTCAGCCGGCCAGTACACGTCGGGCGGCGGCCGCGTCACGGTCAATCTGATGTTTCAGCGCATCGAGGCTGTCGAACCGTTCGATGTCGCGCAGCCAGGCGCGAAATTCCACCTCGATGCGCTCGCCGTACAGCGAACCGCTGAAGTCGAACAGGTGCACTTCGAGCAGTTCCGCGCCGCTGTCCTCCACCGTCGGGCGCGCGCCCAGGCTCGCCACGGCGTTGCGCGGCCCGTCCGTCAGGCCATGCACGCGCGCGGCGAAGATCCCCGCCAGCGCGCTGCGGTTCCGATACAGCCCGATATTGGCCGTCGGGTAACCCAGTTCGCGACCCTGCTTGTTGCCGTGGCGGACGCGGCCGCCGAGCGAATAGCGCCAGCCGAGCAGTCGTTCTGCGCGGTCCAGGTCACGCTCGGCCAATGCATCACGCACCGCCGTGGAACTGATGCGTTCGCCCTGATCCAGCACCGTTGGCGTGTCTTCCACCTCGAAACCGTAGCGACGTCCACTGTCGACCAACAGCGCATGATCGCCACGCCGGTCGCGCCCGAAGCGGAAATCGTCGCCGACGACCAGGTGCCGGACACCGAGCCCGTCGAAAAACACGCTGCGTACGAATGCCTCGGCCTCAAGACCGGCGAGCCGCGAATCGAAGTGCAGCAATGCCAGTGCATCGATGCCGGCGTCACGCATGCGCTCGAACTTGCAGCGCAGCGAGGTCAGCCGCGGCGGCGCCCCGCGACCCGCGAAATATTCGCGCGGATGCGGCTCGAAACTGATGGCGACGGCCGGCAGGCGCAGCGCACGGGCGCGTTCGACCACACGCGCGAGGACCGCCTGATGCCCGCGGTGCACGCCGTCGAAATTGCCGATGGTCGCAACCGACCCCGCGCGCACGGCGGCCGGGCGCGAAGCAAGTTGTCGAATGCCACGGATCAGATACATCGCGCCAAGGCCGATCGCATAAAGGCGTGAAGTATAAGGCCTTGTGCAATGCAATACCGACGAGTCCACCGCCCGCCGACCGCCGGCGGGCATGCGCCGACTCAGTCTGTGGCGCCCTGGCGAAAATGCCGCACCCGGCCGCCGGCCAGGGCGAGCGCGGCGAAATACGTCACGACGCCAGCGAACAGAATGGCCGCCAGCCATGCGCCGCGCGCGAGCGTCGTTCCACTGCCCCAGACTTCGGTCGCGCCGGCCAGACCGACCAGCACGCCGGCCATCGCGGCGTTCGCGAACAGCGCGCGCAACGCGAGCGCCTTCCACCCGGAGGCCGGCCGGTAGACCTCGGCGCGGCGGAGTCCGCGCAGCAGCAGCAGCCCATTGACCCAGGCCGCGATCGAGGTCGCCAGCGCCAGCCCGGCATGCTGGAGAAACCAGACCAGAGTCAGGTTTCCGACGACGTTCACGGCCATTGCGATCACGCCGATGCGCACCGGCGTGCGCGTGTCCTGGCGTGCATAAAAACCGGGCGCGAGCACCTTGACCAGCGTGAAGCCGACGAGCCCGACGCCGTAGGCTGCGAGCGCCTCGGCCGTTCGCGCGACGTCGCCGGAACCAAACTCGGCCGAGCCGAACAGGGTCGCGAGGATCGGCCCGGCGAGCACGATCAGACCGACCGCGGCCGGCAGGGCCAGCAACACCACCAGCCGCAGCGCCCAGTCCAGTGTCGCGGAGAACGCCGCGAGGTCGCGCTTGACGTGCAGGCCCGACAGGTTCGGCAGGATCACGGTGCCCAGCGCGATCGCGAACACACCGAGCGGAAACTCCATCAGACGATCGGCGTAGTACAGCCAGGTGACGCTGCCCGAGACCAGGAACGAGGCGATGATCGTGTCGATCAGCAGGTTGATCTGCGTGACCGACACCCCGAACAGTGCCGGCAGCATCAGGCGCATGATCCGGCGCACCCCCTCGTGGCCGCGCGCCAGACGGGGCCGCGGCAACAGGCCCAGCCGCGCGAGCGCCGGCCCCTGCACCAGGAGCTGCGCAATGCCGGCGATGAGCACCCCCCAGGCCAGCGCCAGCACGGCGGGCTCGGTGCGCGGCGCGAGCCAGAGCGCGGCGCCGATCAGGGCAAAGTTCAGCAGCAGCGGCGTCAGCGCCGGGAGCGCAAACCGGCCATGACTGTTCAGGATGCCGCCAGCGAACGCCGTCAGCGAGATCAGCAGCAGGTACGGAAACGTCAGACGCAGCATGTCGACTGCGAGCCCGAACTTGCCGGGATCACCGACGAAACCCGGCGCAAACAGGCCGATCACGAGCGGCGCGGCGGCCACGCCGACCAGGGTGATCACGAGCAGCACGGCACCGAGCGAACCGGCGACATGGTCGATGAAATCGCGCAGCGCACCGCCCTCGCGGACCTTGTAGTCGGCCAGCACCGGAACGAAGGCCTGCGAAAACGCGCCCTCGGCGAACAGCCGGCGCATGAAGTTCGGGATCTTGAAGGCGACGAAGAACGCGTCGGTCTCCGCACCGGCGCCGAACACCCGCGCCAGCACCACGTCGCGCGCGAAGCCCGCCAGCCGCGAGGCCAGCGTCGCGCCGCCGACGGTGATCGTGGATCGGGCCAGGGACCGGCTCATGGGGGGCGGATTATACCGGCGTGGACATTGACATCCGCTGGCCATGAAGCCAGAATGCGCGGCTTTCTTCGCCTCGGAGAACCCCGTTGGCCAACACGGCTTCGGCAGAAAAACGCGCGCGGCAGGCTGAAAAGCACCGCCAGCACAATCAGGCCCTGCGCAGCCGCATGCGCACCTATGTCAAGAAGGTCCGCGCGGCGATCGCCAGCGGTGCCAAGGACGACGCACAGGCCGCCTACCGCGAGGCCGTACCGTACATCGACGGCATGGTCACCAAGGGCCTGCTGCACGGCAATGCCGCGGCGCGCTACAAGAGCCGCATGAACGCGCAGATCAAAGCGCTCGCCTGACGCGATCCTGCTCCCGCGTCTGGCTAATGCCCGGCGCGGGGCGACTCTCCAATCGCCAGATATGCCAGCCGCTTGGCCTCCAAGCGCGCCTGAGCCACGCTTTCCAGCACCCAACCCGCGGCGACCGCCAGAGATGCCAGCAACATCATGCCTGTCGCCAGCACGGCGGTCGGCAGCCGCGGCACCAGCCCCGTCGCCAGCCAGTGTGTGAAGATCGGCCAGGCGAGCACAACCGAGGCAGCCGCTAAAACGACGGCCAGCGCCGAAAAGAACAGCACGGGCCGAACCTGCTTGAACAGCCGCATGATCGTCCAGGCAATGCGCAGTCCATCTGAGTAGGTGTTCAACTTGCTCTGCGAGCCCAGCGCGCGGACGCCATATACCGTATCCCTCTCGCCGACCGGCATGTGCATCTGCAGGGCGTGCACGGTCAGCTCCGTTTCAATCTCGAAACCGGTCGAAAGCACCGGAAAACTCTTCACGAAGCGACGGGAAAAAACACGGTAGCCGGACAGGATGTCCGTGAAGGTGCGCCCGAACAGCCACCCGACAAACGCGGTAAACAGCCGGTTGCCGAAGCGATGGCCCGCACGGAACTGCGCTTCGCCTGACGAATTCATGCGCGTGCCAACGACCATATCGAGTCTCTGCTCACTGAGCATGCGCAACATTTCCGCGGCGGAGGACGCGTCGTAGGTCCCATCGCCATCGGCCATGACGTAGACGTCTGCATCCACGTCCGCGAACATCCGCCTCACCACGTGTCCCTTGCCCTGGTATGACTCGTGGCGAACCGTCGCACCAGCCGCTGCCGCGAGCACCGCGGTGTCGTCTGTGGAGTTGTTGTCATAGACGAATATTGACGCCTTCGGAAACGCGTCACGAAACGCCGCAACCACGTCGGAGATCGCGCCCGCTTCGTTGTAGCAGGGCAGCAGCACCGCTATTCGCTGTTGTTCAAGGCGTGAATTCATATCTTCGGACTTCCCAAGCCGCGTAAAGAAATCAACCGCAGGACGACGCCGACATTCACTCGGCGCATGGCGTCAATCCGTTTCAGCCTGCCACCAGTCAGGCCTCGACCTCTTGCCGGTCTGGCCGGAACGCGAAATGTCGCGCGCCGAGGTAGTTGATGAACATCCCCGCGCCTGCCCCAAGCACCAGGCCGAGCACCGGCCAGCGCGCGATCTGCCCGGACAGCGCGACCGCGATCGCATACACACTCAGATTGGTGCCGGCACCGACAGTGTTGACCAGCACATAGCGGCCATATTCGCGCTTGCGGCAACCGCCGGCCAAGTCCGCGAAGGTGAAGGTCCGGTTCAGGTACCAAGTGACCGAGACTGCAATCGGAAACGAAATCATGCGGGCCTGGTAGGGGCCCCAACCCAGACCGTGCACCAGCAACGTAATCAGGCTTGCCTCGATCAGAAAGCCGGTTGCGCCGACCGCTCCGAACCGTAGCCAGCGCCGGACCCGTTCGCGCCGGAGAATCTCGCGGAATTTCACGCGCCGGTCAGGGGCTCGACCACGACACGATAGACAATCATCGGGCGGGTCGGACGATTCAGACGCCGATAGACCACGGACGGCAGCGCGTCGCGCAGCCCCAACGTAGCGATCATCTGGCCGATCCACTTGCGGCCCGGATCAAACCGCGCAAGTTCCTCCCAGGCCGTCTGTGGACGGTACTGTGCGGAATCGAAACGGACCCCCGCTGCCACGCCACGATCGACATTGCGCCGCAGATAAGCGAACCGCGCGCCGGGCGGCGGTGGTTCGGTGCGCACCCGCGCGGCGACGCCGGCGGCCTCCAGCAGAAACTCGATCCGGTGGAAGGTCTCCGGGTCCGTATACAGCGGTTCGTCGCTGTCGGCGGCCAGCCCGACCACGGCACGCTCGCCGAAGAAGTACTCCCGGTTGTCGACATACACGCCAGCCGCACAACCTGCGAGATAGGCCGCGGCGATCGCGAAGGCCAGCCCGCGAGACCCGCGTCGCCAAAGCGTGACAACCCCGATCGCCAGCAGCAGGGTCGCCGCGAATGCGCCCCAGTACAGGTAGCGCGGCAGCAGGTAACGCTGTCCGGTCAGCGCGACGACAAGCAGCAGCTGGATCAGTCCGGCCGCGGCGAGATAACGCACCAGCCGACGGGACTGAGCCGCAAGGCGCCGGTCGAAGACAAGCCACAGACCGACCGGCATCGCCAGCCAGTACAGCGCCGAGAACTCCTGGCCGGCAAACAAGGCCAGGACCGGGTCCAGCCACGACCCGACGACCAAGGCGCTGACGCGGTCCGCACTGGCCTCGGCCACCCCGCCGCGACCAAGCAGATCACCCGCGCCGAAGTCCGCCCGCAGCCGATACAGTGCATCGCCCGTCGCCGCGAAATAGTTCACGAACTCGGCGCCCGCCACGATCACAAAGCCCAGCAGGACCCAGCCCACGCGCGCGCGCCGGGTGTGATCCCCGGCGAACAGCAACAGCAGGAAAAACACGATGAGCCCGGCACTCGTCTCGCGAACCAGCCAGGCGAAACCGGCCAGCACCCCGACGGCAACAAACCAACCCCGGGTGCGACCGCGGTTCTCGCTGTCGGCCAACAGCAGCAGGGACGCCGCGACGAAAACCAGTTCCATCGTGTCCGGTGTCGCGACGCTCGCCCCGGCCGCAAACAGCGGCAAAGCGGCAACGAATACGCCCGCAAGCAGGGCGACATGACGATCAACCAGGACGCGCAGAGCGAGATAGGTCAACCCGACCAGAATCAGGTAGGCAATCACGCCGGGCAACAGAAGGGCGGTCTCGGTTGCGCCAAACAGCGCAAACGCGACGCCGATGGCGCCGACGTACAGGTAGCGCATCTCCCAGTGACTGGGCGCGAGGCCCGAGCCGCCCTCGAGCCAACGCTGAGCGGCATCGGCATAGGCGGCGTCCTGCGAGCCCACGAAACCGACCCAGCCGAACACCAGCATGGCGAAGGCTACGACCGCGAGCAGCAACAGATGACGGACATCGGACGCAGTCATTCCGACGAACTCACTACGGGCAGGCGATCACTCATCGGGCGCAACCAACCTTAGTTCCGGAGTCGAACCCCGCGCGCCCGTGCAACGCCAGCCGAACGGCCGGCGCGCAATCCGGCACTGCCAGGAACCGAGGGTCAGGAAAGTGACGACCCCGACCTCGCGGGCGCCAAGGCGGCGATGGGCATTCAGGGAGCCCAGATTGTAGGCCGACACGCGACTGGCGGTCCATGCAAAGCCACGCTCACGAAGCCCCTCTGCGGCGGCATCCCAGAGTGCTGCAAACACAAAACCGAGACGCTGCGCGGGTTCGACCCAGACATCGAGATCCCAGGCAACCCGCTGCACCGGCACCAGCGCGTAGCGCACGCGCACCTCGTCCTCGTCGAACGGCCCCGGCACAAACCAGATCCAGCCGAGAAACTCGCCGTTTGCCGCGCGCGCCACCAGACAGATCGCGCCCTGTTCGACGCGATGACGGATCGCGTGGTCCGGACGCAGCCGCTGCGTGGCGTTGACGGCCACGGGGTCTTCGGCCGCGACGCGAATCGACCCGCCCCGCCGCGCCGGCAACCGCGGAGGGACTTCGAGCGGCTGCATGGTCAGCACATAGCGAATCACGCTGGCGCGCCCGGCGCTGAGCCGTCGCAGCATGCGATCAAGGAGATAACAGATCGCCGTTGCCGGGCCCAGATCACGCAGCAGGCCGCCAAGGCGCCGGACCATCAGGACGGCGGAGTCGGCCAATGACCCGCAGCTTCCAGCTTGCGCCGCAGTCCGCGCAGTGGATAGCCCAGCGCTTCGGCCAGCTGTGCATGGTGCACCGCCTCGTTGTAGCGCTTGGCCTTCATGTAGAACAGGCCAAGATTGTAGTGCAGTTCCGGGTCGTGCAGGTCTTCAGTCGCAACCGGTTCGAGCAGCGCGATTGCGCGCTCGACCTGCCCGGCGTTGTAGCGGTCGATCGAGGCTATCAGGCGGACCGCATTGTCACCGGGGACGAACGCCATCGCGCGTTCGAAGTAACACTCGATCGGCATGTAGATGGAACCGGCCTTCCAGCCGCGATGGCCCTGGTACTTGGACATCGCCAGTAACGCACGATGGTGGTTTGGAAACGCGCGTAGCGTGTAATCGAGGTCGCCACCGATCGACGCCGACTTGCCCTTCGCGGCGCTGTATTCGAGATCACTCGTACCACGCATTGCGAGCACTTCGGTCGCGTCGAAGAAGTGATGCTGTTCGACGGTACTCAGCAACCGCGCCTGAGACCGATCGCGATAGTCGTACGGACCAACTCCGGAGGAATCGGCAACCGTCCCACAGTCGATCCGCGGAGCCGCGGAGCCGTCCGCCGCCTGCACCGAAGATGCGGTCAGTGCGACGAATACCGCTGCTACCAGCACGCATCGTGCTCGCGCAACCACTGCTCGAGCATCGCCAATACCCATACAAAACCACCGAAGTAGGCCGGGTGTCGCGCCAGTTCCTGGCCGATCAGCCGGCGTGCAAATCCCGCGCGCAACAACCCGCGCGCCTCGAGTGCGCCCAGAGCGTCAGTCGCCCAGGCGTGAAGCATCGAATCGCCGGCCAGCCATGGACCGACCGGCAGCCCGAAGCCGTGCTTGCGCTTGGCAATGACCGCGCCGGGCAGAAACTCCGCCAGCGCCTGCTTCACGAAATGTCGCAGCCGCCGGCCACGCACCTTTTCGCGCGCCGGCAGGCGCAAGGCAAAATCGACCAGCCTTGCATCCAGCCACGGATAGCGCACGTCGATCCCCGCGAGCGCACACATGCCGCTGACCTTCGGCAGGTCATTATCGGAAAGCGTCTGGTGCCAGTCCAGCCACATCATGCGATCGATCGTCGTGCGCGCGCGGGCCTCGTCCATCCAGCCGGCCTGCAATCGCGCAGGCTCCGAGACATCGAGTCCATCCAGAAATGCCGCGTCGAACACTTCGTCGAGTCCAAAGTGCCGCAGATGATTCCAGCGCTCGATGCGTTCTTTAAGCGGCCGCGCGGCCTCGCGCGCATAGCGCGCGGGTTTGCCAATTCGCCCGCGATCGGCGCCGGGCAGGCGCGCAAGCGGTTCGATCAGTCCCGCCCGCAGCCAGCGCGGCAGACGACCGTAGTGGTCGTAGACCTGCTGCTTGGCATACCGCTCGTTGCCGCCAAACAGTTCATCGCCGCCATCGCCGGCCAGCAACCGGTCAACGCCGTGTTCCGCCGCGAGTTCCGCGCAGTACAGGGTTGGCACGGCCGACGCATTGCCGAACGGCTCGCCGTAGAAGCGCGCGATGCGGGCCACCGCAGCCGTGACGTCCGCGGCCTCGAGGATGCGCGTGCGATGTTTCAGTCCGTAGTGCGCGGCGCTGGTGCGCGCAAAATCGAGCTCATCGTAGGCGCGCTCGCCAAACCCGATCGAGAACGCCTGCGCACCCGCGCGGTGCTCGGCCAGCAGGCCGCAGACGGTGGAACTGTCGATGCCACCGGACAGGAACGCGCCAACCGGGGCCGAATCGATCTGTGCGGCAACGCCACCCCGTAACACCGCCAGAAACTCCAGCGCAGCGCTCGCGGCATCGAACGCCGCGGCCGGTTCGGCGAACACCGGATGCCAGTAGCGCTGCGCCCGCAACACCTTCGTATCACCGTCGAGCGCATGGCCCGGCGGGAGTCGACGCACGCCAGCCCAGACCGAGCGCGGCGCCGGCACGACCTGGTTCCAGAGGTAATTGAAGACGGCCTGACGGTCCAGCTGCCGGATCCCCAGCGCGGCGGCGACCAGATCGGCGCGCGTGCCGCAGGCGAACCCGCCATCGACACTCGCGTAGTACAGCGGTTCGATCCCGAGCGGATCGACCGCCGCCCGGACGTGGCCGGATTCCATCCGCACCGCCGCGAACCGCCCGCCGCGCAGCCCCGCGAGCGCGGACCAACCCTCGCGGTGCCACTGCTCGGGCACGGGGCCCGGCCCGCGGATGCAGCCCAGCGCGCCGCCGGCCTCCAGGTGCAGATCGACATCCGCTCCAGCAAAGCCCTGCACGCCGGCGTTCGCGACCTCACGCAGCGACCCGACCAACATTCCGCTGCGGCCGAGCGCCGCGCGCACGCGCTCGGTCGCGCCGCTTTGGGCGTTCTGCCAGAGGATGAACAGACTCAACGGGCGGGTTCCGGTACGCGCGGCGATGCGCGGCAACATGATACCGACCCGGCGGATCGATCAAAGCGCGGTTCCTTCCGTCCACGATTGCCAGCCCAGCGCGCCCATGCCGCAGGAAACGCCGACCCAATCGGCGTTTCCCTATAATGCCGCGTTCTCCCGCTCGACCCGGCGCCCATTCATGCGTATCTCCGTTTTCGGTCTTGGCTATGTCGGCATCGTCACGGCCGCGTGCCTCGCTCGCGAAGGCCACGACGTGATTGGCGTCGACGTCAATGCCACCAAGAACGCACTGGTCAACGGCGGCCAGTCCACGACCATCGAACCCGGCGTGGGTGAGCTGGTCGCCGAGCAGGTCCGGGCCGGCCGTCTGCGCGCGACCGACGACACCCCGGCGGCGATCGCGGCGACCGAGCTTTCGCTGATCGCGGTCGGCACGCCAAGCCGCGCGAACGGCGCGCTGTCGCTCGACTCCCTGGATCAGGTCACCGCCCAGATCGGCGCGGCGCTGCGCGACAAGCGCGAGCCGTACACCGTCGTGTACCGCTCCACCGTGCTGCCCGGCACCTGTGATTCGCGGCTGTTCCCGGCGCTGATCAAGGCCAGCGGTCGTGCGCCTGGCGCGGGTCTGGAACTCGCCTACAACCCGGAATTCCTGCGCGAAGGCTCGTCGATCGCGGACTTCTACCAGCCGGCGCTGACGGTCGTGGGTTCCACCTCGCCGGCTGCCGTCGCCCGGCTGCGTGAGCTATACGCGCCGGTCGAGGCCGAGTTCGTGGAAACCAGCGTGGCCGTGGCCGAGTCGGTGAAATACCTTTCGAACATCTACCACGCACTGAAGATCAGCTTCGCGAACGAATGCGGCAGCCTGCTGGCCGCCGCCGGCGTGGACGCACGCGAGGCCATGGACGTATTCATGCGCGATGAACGCCTGAACATCTCGCGCGCATATCTGCGTCCCGGCTATGCGTTCGGTGGCTCCTGCCTGCCCAAGGACCTGCGCGCATGGCTGCACCATGCACGCATCCACGACGTCGACCTGCCCATGCTCGGCCAGGTGCTGACCAGCAACGAGCGGCACATCGACCGCGCGCTGGCCCGCGTGACGGCACGACCGGGCCGCCAAGTCGCGTTGTTCGGACTGGCGTTCAAGGCCGGCACGGACGATCTGCGCGAATCGCCGATCGTGGCTCTGGCCGAGCGGCTGCTCGGCAAGGGCTACCGTCTGCGGATTCACGACGCACTGGTGTCCGAGTCGCACCTGATCGGCGCGAACCGCGAGTTCATCGAACAGCACATCCCGCACCTCGGCGAACTGCTGTGCGACGCCCCGCATGCCGCGCTCGACGGGGCCGAGATCATCATCGCCGCGAACGCCGACGCCGATGCCATCGACGCCATCGTGCGTTCGCACGCGGATCGGCCGGTCATCGATCTGCAAGGCAGCGCCGAAATCGCCGCAGTCGCAACGGACTATCAGGGCATCTGCTGGTAACCGTGCGGCCACGACTGCTGTTCGTCTCGCCGCGCTTTCTGTTCCCGGCGGACTCGGGCGGGAAGATCCGCAGCTCGCAGCTGCTGCGCCATCTCAAACGCAGCCATTTCGAAATCACGCTGGCCTCGCCCGCGACGGCGCAGGCCGAGGCCCGGCATCGGGCCGATCTGGAATCGATCTGCGACCGTTTCATCGGCTGGCCCGCAGGTGGCGCCTTGAGCGCCAAGCTGACGCGGCCGCTGGCACTCGCCGGACGCCTGCCGGTTTCCGTGGCGAGCGACCGTTCGCCGGCCGCCGTCGCCAGCATTGCCGCGGCACTCGCGACGCGACCGGACATCGTGGTGTTCGACTTCGTGCACGCAGCGGTGTTCGCGCCGGACCGGATCGATGACCCGAGTGTGCTGTTCACGCACAACTGCGAGGCGCAGATCTTCGAACGCCATGCGCAACAGAATGCCGACACCATGCTCGGGCGACTCTGGCACTCACAGGCGAAAAAGATGCAGCGCTTCGAGGGTTCGGCGCTGGCGCGTTTTGATCAGGTGATCGCGGTATCCGACCAGGATGCCCGGCAGTTCCACCAGCGCTATGGGCACTCGACGACCGCGGTCATCCCGACCGGCGTCGATACGGACTACTTCGCCTACAGCCCGCCACCGGCCGGTGCCGAGATCGCGTTCACCGGCTCGATGGACTGGGCCGCGAACATCGATGCAATCGAGTGGTTTGCAGCAGAGGTCTGGCCCGCGATCCGCGCGCGCCGTCCGGACGCAAGCCTTCGCGTGATCGGACGCAACCCGCCCGCGCGACTCGTGGAACGCCTGGGCAACGCCGGCATCCGCTTTACCGGCTTCGTCGACGACGTACGTCCCCACCTGACGAAGGCCTCGGTCTACGTGATGCCCATACGCGTTGGCAGCGGCACGCGCATCAAGGCCTACGAGGCCATGGCCGCAGGCCGTCCGGTCGTGTCCACCGCAATCGGCGTGGAGGGACTCGACCTCGAACCCGGTCGACACTATCTGCAGGCCGACACGGCCGATGCCTTCGCGCGCGCGACCCTGGATCTGCTGGAATCGGCCGAGCGCCGCGAACGGCTGGCGGCGACCGCGCGGGAACATGTCGAGCGCAACTATTCGCAACCACAGGTCGCCGCGCACTTCGCGCAGATCCTGCTGGACACCATTTCGCGCCATGCGCCCTGATCTACCGGCTGCCGCGGACTGGCGACCGGGCTATCATCATCGCCCATGACCGAATTCGCATTGATCCTAGTCGGCACGGTGCTGGTGAACAACTTCGTGCTGGTCAAATTCCTCGGCCTGTGCCCGTTCATGGGCGTCTCGCGCAAGGTCGAGACCGCACTGGGGATGGGCCTGGCGACCACGTTCGTGCTGACGCTGGCGGCGGTTCTGAGCCACCTGCTGCACACCCTGCTGCTGGTGCCGTTCGGTCTGGAGTATCTGCGCACCATCGCCTTCATCCTCGTGATTGCCGCGGTCGTCCAGTTCACCGAGACGGTCATGCGTGCAACGAGCCCGCTGCTGCACTCGATTCTCGGTGTGTATCTGCCCCTGATCACGACCAACTGCGCCGTGCTCGGGGTGGCCTTGCTGAACGTGCAGGAGGATCACAGTCTCGCGGCTTCGGCGTTCTACGGGCTCGGCGCAGCGCTCGGCTTCACGCTGGTTCTGGCACTGTTTGCCGCCATGCGCGAGCGCATCGACGGGCCGCACATTCCGACCCCGTTTCGCGGCAGCCCGATCGCACTGATCACCGCCGGCATCATGGCGCTGGCGTTCATGGGCTTCGCCGGCCTGGTGCGCACCTGAACCGATGATTGCCGTTATCGTTCTGACCCTCCTGGCCGCCGTGCTCGGCACGGTTCTCGGCCTGTCGGCGCAGCGCTGGCGCCCCGATACCGGCTCGATCGTGGATGCGATCGACGGCCTGTTGCCGCAGACCCAGTGCGGCCAGTGCAAGTTCGCGGGCTGCCGGCCCTATGCCGAGGCCATCGCCGCCGGCGAGGCCGAGATCAATCAATGTCCGCCCGGCGGCGAAGCCACGATCGGCGCACTCGCCGAACTGCTCGGCCGCGAGGCATTGCCCCTGAATGACGAGAACGGCGAACACAAGCCGCCGCAGATCGCCGTGATCGATGAAGAAACCTGCATCGGTTGCACACTGTGCATCCAGGCCTGCCCGGTCGATGCGATCGTCGGCGCCGCGAAACTCATGCACACCGTCATCACCGACGAATGCACGGGCTGCGAGCTGTGCCTGCCGCCGTGCCCAGTCGACTGCATCCTGCTGTTGCCGCGCCAGCTCGCCGCATGACCACTCATGCGTTTCCCGGCGGGCTGCACCTCGCGCCCCACAAGCAGGAATCACTGACCGGCCCGATCCGCCCCGCGCTGATTCCGAGCCATCTTGTACTGCCGCTCAAACAGCACAACGGCGCGGCGAGCGTGCCCTGTGTGTCCGTTGGTGAACAGGTGCTCGGCGGCCAGATGATTGCGGCGCCGGGGCTGGCGCGCGGCATCGGCCTGCATGCACCGACCTCGGGCACCATCGTCGAGATCGGCGAACGGCCCGTGGTTCACGCGGTATTGCGTTACGCCCGCGCGATCGTGATCGAACCCGACGGTGAGGACCGCTGGGCCGAACCGGGCGCATGGTCGCCTGCCGACGGAGCCGAGGCCCTGCGCGCGGCCGGACTGGCCGGACTGGGCGGGGCCGCGTTCCCGACGGCCGACAAGCTGGCCGCAGGCGCGGTGCACACGCTGATCATCAACGGCGCCGAATGCGAACCGTACATCACCTGCGACGAGGCCCTGCTCAGGGAGCGCGCCGACCGGGTGGTGCGCGGTGCCAAACATCTGGCGAACCTCAGTGGCGCGAAGTCCGTGCAGTTCGCCGTCGAAGACAACATGCCCGGCGCAATCACGGCGCTCGATCAGGCTTTGCGTACGGCCGCCGATGCACGCATGCGCATGGTCGTGGTGCCGACCATCTACCCGACCGGCAGCGAGCGCCAGCTTGTGCAGGTGCTCACGGGAATGCCGGTCCCGCGCGGCAAACGCGCCATCGACCTTGGCATCGTTTGTGTGAATGTCGGCACCGCGGCAGCCGTTACCGCCGTGTTCGACGACGGACGGCCGCTGGTCTCACGCGTGGCGACCATTACCGGCCCGGCGGTCGCCGAACCACACAATCGGGAAGTCCTGATCGGCACACCGATCGGCGAACTGCTGGAGGCCGCTGGCGGTGCGGGTTCGAGCCTGAGCTGCCTGCTGCTGGGCGGGCCGATGATGGGTGTGCGCGTGCGCGACATTGATGCACCCGTGCCAAAGGCGGGCAACTGTGTGCTGGCACTCGACCTGGTCTGCGATCGCAATGCCATCGGCGCACAGCCGTGCATCCGCTGCGGGGCCTGTGTCGAGGTATGCCCGGAGCTGCTGCTGCCGCAGGAGATCCTCTGGGCCGCCGGCACCGGCGACGCCGAGCGCCCGGCACACAATGGGCTGGAAGTCTGCATCGAATGCGGTTGCTGCGAGGTCGTCTGCCCCAGCCATATCCCGCTGGTGCAGCGCTTCCGCGAAGCGAAGTTCGCCCTGCGCGAATTTCGCCAGGAGCAGGCGCGTGCGCGCCGTGCCAAGGATCGTCACGCCGCGCGCGTGACGCGGCTCGAACGCCGCGAGGCCGAAAAGGCCGCAAAACGTGCCGCAAAGCGCGCCGCTCTGGCTGCCCGCAACGCTCCGGCGACCGGGCAGCCTGCCGATGGCGCAGACAAATCAGTCTGAACGCGGCCCGAAACGCGCCGTATCGACCCGATCGATCAGCCCCGCGCGCGGCAGTGTATTGCGCCAGCGGTCAGCGAGCACCACGGTCGATTCCGACACGTCCCAGCCGTTGTCCCTGGCGATCGTCGAACTGGCGAACAGCCATAGCTGCGCGTCTCGAATCAGCACAAGGCGACTCTCACCGCCGTCGTCGTCCGGATTCGTGACGCGGTACGTTCCTTCAGGTGGTGGCGCCAGCAGCGGATCGACCACCGCGGCAATGGCCTCGCCGATCACGCGATAGCCGGCGAGATCAGGGTGCCCGTTGTCGTCGTCCGGATACAGGGGCTCGTTGTGCGCAGCGGCGACACGCAGCGCTGCGAGCACATCGACGGTCTGCGCGCCCGGGATGCGTGAAAGGTCGGCCAGAAACCGATCTGCCCACTGCGCCTCGCGCTCGACCAGTTCCCGATACTGCGGGGGTGCCGCAATACCTTCATCGGCCACCCGCTGCGCATAGACCAGTTCTTTCGTGGGGATCAGCGCAAAGACCACCGTCGTACCGCTGGCCACCGCGATCTCGGCGATTCGAATCGCCGACTCCAGCATCACGGCCCAGCCAGCGGCCACGCGCGGATGGGCCAGGTTCGAAATCAGGCGGACACCCGGCGTGAAAACCGTTTCGACGCCGCCGGCAAACCGCACCGGCCACGGCGCGCCTTCGTTCAGCACCGTACGCGGCAGCGGCGCAAGCTCGTTTGATGCGCTCCGAAACTGGCCCTGCCAGTACGGCATCTCCAGCACATCGCGCAGCGATTCCGCCGGATCGTTGCCCGCGTAGTAGGCTACGACCATCACCTGTGGCAGCAATGCGGGGGCGCGACGCGCCATGTACAGATACTGCGGAGCCGCCCAGCCGCCCGTTGCCATCTGGTACACCCGCGTCGACGGCTCAGCGAGTGCGCGCCGCATGGCGGCAGGCCAGGTGCCGGCAAGCGGCACGTTATTGCCGTAGGTCTGACTGTCACCGATGGCGAGAACATCGGTCCAGACCGGCACCGAGTCGTTGCGCATGCCAAGCAGATCGTGGGGTCCAAAGGTCATGCGCGGCGCGAGCAGCGGACGGGGCCGGACGCGCGTGTGAGGATCGTTGAGCAGAAACTCGGCGCTGGCAATGTCGCTTGCGCGAAGCGCCGACTCGAAAAACGGCGTGACGCGGTCGTCGGCCTGAACCAGCCTGAGGTCAACGGGCGCTTTGCTGCCGATCAGACCCGGGGCGAGCCATCGAATCAAGATCAGACCGATGGCGACGGTCAACAGGCCGGCGGAGACTGGAACCAGAACACGAAGCCACGCTTCGCGGCGCATTCGATTCGTGTTCAAGGTCGAGGGCGAGATCCCGGGCGCCCCGGAACCCGCGCCGCCGCCCTGTTCAGCCGACGGGGCTGATCGGCAGCTTCATGCGCCGGGCGAGCACGGCCAGAACCTGTTCGACCCCTTCCGCGGAATCGTCGTCGAAGGCCTGGCGGTAGGTCTGTGCAACGATATTGCGGAATTCATCCATGAACTGTGGATCGGGCGAACCGGGCTGCACCGGCGCCGGATCGAGCTGCGTGCAGGCGTGTTCGACAAGCTTCAGCAGACGATCGAAGCTGGTCAGAAATTCACCGGTGTATTTGCGCGCGAACGCGTCATGGTCGGTGAGCTGACCAAGCAGCACTTCGCGCGCGGCTTCGCTCAATCCGCCCACCCGTGCGCCCAGGGCACGCGCGAGTTGGCCGACCTCGTAAAGGTCGGGGTCGTAGGTCGGCGCCGCAGCGGACGGCTCGACCATGGGCACTTCCGGGCTGAGCGTCCCGAGACGCAGGCGCAGGCTCATCACAAAGAGCCGCCGGCCTTCGTCATCGCCGATTCGCGCGCGCTTCAGGTCGGCGATGAGTTCCGCCTCAAGCTTATCCATTGGGTCGACCTCGCGGCCGCGGCCGGGCCGGGTCGTCCGGCGGCTGCGGTGTGTGGCAGTCTTGGCGTCACTGCGCCGCCGACCGCGGGTGGAACCACCGGGCGTGGTGAATCGGGTATTCAGGTCCATCGGCACATCCTCAATCAGTCACCGGTCTGATGCGGCGCGCTGGCCGGCCGGCTGGGTGGTCTGGGCGCGGTTGCAGCCGTAAATCACCCGGCCAAACAAGCCGTGACGCAGACGCAGGACTGCACGGCCAGAGCCGCTCATTGGAATATAGATGCGATAGAGCAGGAGTTCAAACTATATTTTGGGGTGAACCCGATCGCCGAACACAATATCTTGTGGATTCACGTTGGATAGGCAGGTAGAAAGGGTGTGTGCGCCCTGTGGACAAGTCTCCCGCCACAGGACCGGCCCGCGTCGCCAAACTCGCGCCAGACAACGGAAAGAACCCCCTCTCGTCCAGCCTGAACCATGCGTCCGCACGAATGGGATGTCCGCCTGTGGATAGCCTGGACGATCCGCCGCCCGGAGCGTCTGCGGCATGTGGCCGAGCGGAGCGCGGCGTGGCCGAACTGCGCGGATCCGGCGTGAATCCGCAGTCCCGAAACGATGCGGACGAACCGGCCCTTACCTGGGCGGATCGGCCGTTGTCGGCGCCGCCGCTTCGGCTGGCGGCGGATTCTGCTCGCGGGCGGGACGCAGTCCGAACAACCGACGAACCACGACGAAGAACACCGGCACGAACAGCACGCCCAGCACCGTGGCACCGACCATCCCGCCCATGACGCCGGTGCCGATCGCATGGCGGCTGTTCGCACCTGCGCCGGACGAGAACGCCAGCGGCGCCACGCCCAGGATGAACGCGATCGAGGTCATCAGGATCGGGCGCAGACGCAGGCGGCAGGCCTCCAGCGTCGCATCGAGCAGATCGCGCCCGGACCGGTGCAGGGTGTTGGCAAACTCGATGATCAGGATCGCGTTCTTCGCCGACAGGCCGATCACGGCGATCAGTCCGACCTTGAAGTACACGTCATCGACGAGATCGCGCATCCATGTGAACCCGAGCGCGCCGAGCACCCCCAGCGGCACGACCAGCATGACGGCAACCGGAATCGTCCAGCTTTCATACAGCGCGGCAAGCGCGAGAAACACGACGAGCAGCGACAGCGCAAACAGGATGGGCGCCTGCTGCCCGGAAAGGATTTCCTGAAACGACTGGCCGGACCACTCGTACCCGATACCCGACGGCAGCTTCGTCTGCACGATGTCCGCCATGGCATCCATCGCCTCACCGGAACTGTGACCCGGTGCGGCGCTGCCATTGATCTGAATGGCCGGGTAGCCGTTGTAGTGATCGATCGCCGGTGGCGCGAGTCCCCAGGAATAGGTCACGACACTGGACAGCGGGATCATGTGGTCTATATCTCCGCGCTCGCCCGGCAGGTAATAGCGTGCAAGGTCTTCCGGTCGACTGCGATAGGACGCATCGGCCTGCACCAGCACCTTCAGCACGCGACCCTGATAATTGAAGTCATTGGCATAGACCGGGGCTAGCATCAGGCGGATCGCCTCGTAGATGTCCGCGAGGTCGATTTTCATGGACTGCGCCTGCACGCGATCGACCTCGAGCCGCAGTTCGCTGGCGTCCTCGAGTTGGTTCGGGCGCACACCGGCAAGCACCGGATTGGCGCCCGCCGCCGCAAGCAGCGCATTGTTTGCTTCGAGCAGCTTTTCGCGTCCTAGACCCGCACGATCCTCTAGCCGGAAGTCAAATCCGCCGAAACGCCCAAGCCCGCGGATCGTCGGCAGATTCACAACAAATATCCGCGCGCCCTTGATCCGCTGCACCGCGCCATTCGCCCATTCGATGAAGGCCTTGACGTTGTCTTCCGGCCGGGTGCGTTCGGACCAGTCCTTCAGGCGGACGAAGCCGAGACCCACGTTTTCACCCTGCCCGACAAAGCTGAAGCCCGCGACGTCGAGTACCTTCTCGACCGCCTTATGTTCGCGCAGCACCCCTTCCAGCTCGCGCAGCACCTGCCCGGTGCGCTCCATGCTCGAGCCTGGGGGCAGCTGCACGAGCATGAGCGCGTAACCCTGGTCCTCTTCCGGCAGGAAACTGGTCGGCAGGCGCGCGTACAGATACCCCGCCAGCCCGACCAGCGCGATGAAGGTGATCATCCAGCGCGGCGTATGCCGGATGGCTTTCGACACGCGCCGCAGGTAGGCCGCCGCGGTCCAGCCGTAGACACGGTTGAATCCGCGCAAGAACAAATTCGGTCGTTGGTGTTGCGGTTTCAGGAGCGTGGCGCACAGCGCGGGCGTGAAACTCAGTGCCATCAACGCCGAGATGCCCATCGAGATCGCGATGGTCAACGAAAATTGGCGGTAGATGACCCCGACACTGCCGCCGACCAGCGCCATCGGCAGGAACACCGCGGCCAGCACCGTCGTCATTGCGATGACCGCGCCGGTGATCTGGCCCATCGCCTTTCGCGCGGCCTCCTTCGGCGGCAGACCTTCCTCGGTCATGATGCGTTCGACGTTCTCGACAACAACAATCGCATCGTCGACGACCAGACCAATCGCCAGCACCAGGCCGAACAGACTCAGTACGTTGATCGAAAAACCGGCCAGGTACATGCCGGCGAACGCACTGGTGAGTGCGACCGGAACAACCAGCGTGGGGATCAGCGTCGCGCGAAGGTTTTGCAGGAACAGCAGGATCACGAGAAACACCAGCCCCACGGCCTCGACCAGGGTTTTCAGCACTTCCTGGATCGAGATGCTGATGAACTTCGTGCTGTCGTAGGGCGTAAACCACGTCACCCCTGGCGGGAAGTACGGCTGCAGCTGATCCATCTTCACGCGGATTGCCGCAGCCACCTCCAAGGCATTGGCACCCGGTGCCAGCTGCGTGGCAAAGCCGGCGATCGGCTCGCCGTCGACGTGCACGTCATGGCCGTAGCTTTCGGCGCCGAGAGCGATGCGCGCGACGTCTTCGAGGCGCACCGTGCTGCCGTCCGGATTCGTGCGCAAAATGATCCTCTGAAATTCTTCCGGACTCGTGAACCGAGTCGCCGCACTGACCGACGCGGTGAAGCCCTGCCCGGGTGGCGCCGGTTCGGCGCCGATGTTGCCGGCGGCAACCTGGATGTTCTGGTTGCGAATCTCCTCGAGAACATCCGACGCGCCCAGCCCATAGCCGCGCAGCTTGTCCGGGTTCAGCCAGATCCGCATGGCATACGCCGCACCGAACAGGCGTGCGCCGCCGACCCCGGGCAGTCGCTGGATCGGATCGAGCACCTGCGCGGCCAGCAGGTTGTTCAGCGCATAGGTATCCAGACTGGGATCCGACGACTTCAGAGCAATGACCATCAGGAAGTCGTTGTTCGCCTTCGCGACGGTGATCCCGTTCTGAACGACCTCCTGCGGCAGGCGCGCCTGGGCAACACTGAGGCGGTTCTGCACCTGGACCGCGGCAATGTCCGCATTGGTGCCGCTGACAAAGGTCAGCGTAATCTGCGCGGTGCCGTTTGAACGCGAGACCGAATCGAAATACAGCAGATTGTCGACGCCGGTGAGCTGCTGCTCGATCACGGCAGTAACGGTCTTCTCGACGACCTCGGCGCTCGCGCCCGGATAGGACGCGGTGACGCTGACCTGTGGCGGCGCGATCGGCGGATAGGCCGAAACCGGCAGACGAAAGATGGCCGCCGTGCCCGCCAGCGTGATCATGATCGCCACGACCCAGGCGAAGATCGGGCGATCTATAAAGAACTGCGGCATGGATCAGTGGCCCGCTGCTGACGCCGTGTCCGCTGCGGCCTTCAGGACGGCCTTTGCCTCGCCGCCCGGGTTGACCTTCTGCAAGCCCGCGACGATGACCTGCTCGCCGTCGGTGAGCGCGCCGCTCACGATCCAGTCCGAACGCCGCAGCGAATGCGTCTGCACATCACGGCGCGCAACCTTGCCCGACTCATCGACCACCAGCACATAGGCGCCACTGGCGTCGCGCAAAACAGCCGCCTGCGGCAGGCGGAAGGCGTTGTCGATCTGCCCGGCGCGCAGGCGCAGATTCACGAACATGCCCGGCAACAGTCTGCGATCCGGATTCGCCACCACGGCGCGCAGTGAAACCGCGCCTGTGCCCGGATCCACGGCCGAGTCGGAATAATCCAGACTGCCGGTGTGCGGATACGGCGAACCGTCGGGCAGCATCACCTCGACCGGCGTGCTGTGGCCGCCGCCCTTGCTGCGCGCGGGCGGCGTCGCAACCAGTTGCAGGGACTGAAGATCGGCCACCGCAAGGCTGAAGTTCACGTAGATCGGATCGATCTGCTCAATGGTCGTCAGCTCAGTCGCCTCGCCCTGGCCGACCAGGGCGCCCTCGGTCACGAGCGCTCGCCCGACACGCCCGGCGATCGGCGCGGTCACGGTCGCGTAGCTGAGATCCAGCTGCGCCTTTTCGACGATCGCCTGCGCCTCTTTCACCGCTGCGGCCGTCGTGCGTTCGTTGGCGAGCGCCGTATCCAGATCCTGTGTGGAAAGCAGCTTCCTGCCGGCGAGTTCGCGGTAACGATTGGCCGTCAGCACCGCGTTAGTCGCGTCTGCCTCGGCGCGCGCCAGTGTCGCTTCCTTGGCGTGCAGATCGGCCTTCAGCGGCGCGGGATCGATGCGAAACAGCACCTGCCCCGCCTTGACGTCGGTGCCCTCAGTGTAGGCACGCGCGAGGATCACGCCGGCGACCCTTGCACGCACCTGGGCAATGCGTGTCGCCGCCAGGCGTCCGACCGGCTCGCGGGTCAGCGGCTCGGCGCCGGCCCTGGCGGTCACGACGGTCACCTCGGGTGGCGGCGCCGCGGCGACCGTTTTGTCCTCGGGCTTGGCCTTTTCGCAGCCGGCGAGCTGTGCAAAGCCGAATATCAGCCCAACGAGTGCGACGCGCGCGGGATTCATCTCGGAGTTCCAATCAGACCAGGTGTCGGTAGACCGCCGGGGCCTGCCGAAGTGCCCGATAGCATACCGCGTTGAATCGTCAATCCATTGACATTCCGTCCATGCGGAACAGGCCGGCCGATCAGGGCGTTAGAATTCATACGACATTGATGCGACCGCGAGCAGGCGTCTTGCAGCCGACCGCCACAGACAGCGAAGCCAACTGGAGCGCCCTGGCGCAGTTCCATCCCGCGGTCGCGGACTGGTTTCGCGCGGCGCTCGGCGAACCGACCGCCGCCCAGTCCGCGGCGTGGCAGGCGATTGCGGCCGGCCGCCACACGCTCGTTGCGGCGCCGACCGGCTCGGGCAAGACGCTGGCCGCGTTCCTCGCAGCGATCGATGCGCTGGTGCAGGAAGGTCTGGGGCGGCCGCTGCCGGACGCCGTGCGCGTGCTGTACATCTCCCCACTCAAGGCGCTGTCGAACGACATCGCGCTGAATCTCGAACGTCCGCTCGCGGGCATTGCCGACGCGCTGCTCGAACAGGGTCTGCCCGGCAGCCCGATTCGCACCCAGGTGCGTACCGGCGACACCCCGCAGGTCGAGCGCGAACGCATGCGCCGTCAGCCGCCGCATATTCTCGTGACGACCCCGGAGTCGCTGTACATCCTGCTGACCTCGGCGTCCGGCCGCACGATGCTCGCCGGCGTACGTACCGTGATCGTTGACGAAATCCACGCCGTCGCACAGACCAAGCGCGGCGCGCATCTGACCCTGTCGCTGGCACGTCTGGATGCGCTCACCGGCAGACCGGTCCAGCGCATCGGGCTGTCGGCAACGCAGCGCCCGATCGAGGACGTCGCGCGGCTGCTGGTCGGTGCACACAACGTCGCCGACGACGGCACGCCGGACTGCATCATCGTCGACCACGGTCACCGACGGACGCTGGACATCGATCTCTTGCTGCCGCCGGCGCCGCTGGAAACACTGATGGCGACCGAGGTCTGGGAGACGCTCTACGACCGGCTCTGCGAACAGATTGAGGCGCATCGCGCGACGGTGCTGTTCGTCAACACCCGGCGCATGGCCGAGCGTGTCGCGCACGCGCTGAGCGGCCGTCTCGGCGCCGATCGCGTCACCGCGCACCACGGCAGCCTGTCGCGCGAGCACCGCCTGAATGCAGAGCAGCGGCTGAAATCCGGCGCACTCAAGTGCATCGTCGCGACCGCCTCGCTGGAGCTCGGCATCGACATCGGACATGTCGACTTTGTGATCCAGCTCGGGTCGCCCCGGCTCATCAATGCGTTCCTGCAACGCGTGGGGCGCTCGGGTCACTGGATCGGCGGGCTGCCGACCGGCCGGCTGGTGCCGACCACACGTGACGAACTCATCGAGTGCACGGCGCTGCTCGCCGCCGTACGTGCCGGCGATCTCGACGAACTGGTGATTCCGAACGGCGCGCTCGACGTGCTCGCGCAGCAGATCGTCGCTGAAGTCGCCGCCTGTGGCGAACTCGCCGAGCATGAGGTCTACGAACGGCTGCGCGTCGCCTGGCCCTACCGAAACCTCGCGCGGACCGATTTCGATGCCGTGGTCCTGATGCTGGCACGCGGATTCGCGACCGAGCGCGGCGTACGCGGCGCCTGGCTGCATCGCGATGCCGTACAGCAGGTGCTGCGACCGCGGCGCGGTGCAAGGCTCGCCGCGATGACCAGCGGCGGCACCATTCCGGACCAGGCCGACATCGACGTCATCCTGGAACCCGAGGGGCTGTTCGTCGGCACGGTCAACGAGGACTTCGCCATCGAATCGCTGACCGGCGACATCTTCCAGCTCGGCAACCAGAGCTACCGGGTGCTCGGCTCGGAATCCGGCCGGCTGCGCGTGGAGGACGCCGGCGGCCTCCCGCCATCCATGCCGTTCTGGTTCGGCGAGGCGCCGGGGCGCAGCCACGCGCTGTCCCGGCATCTGAGCGAACTGCGCGCCGGGGTCGCCGCGCGGCTCGCCGAAGGCGAGGCGGCGGTGCGTGCCTGGGTGGTCGAGCATTACCGGCTCACGCCGGAGGCCGCCGCCCAGATCGTCGATCATCTCGCCGCCGCGCATGCGGCGCTCGGTGCGCTGCCAACGCTGCATCATGTGATTTTCGAGCGCTTCTTCGACGAATCGGGCGGCATGCAGCTCGTGATCCATTCGCCGTTCGGCGCACGCATCAATCGCGGCTGGGGGCTGGCGCTGCGCAAGCGGTTCTGCCGGCAGTTCAACTTCGAGCTGCAGGCCGCCGCCGACGACGACACGATCGTACTGTCACTGTCGACCCGGCACAGTTTCCCACTCGCCGAGGTCGCACACTATTTGAATGCGGCGAGCGTACGCGACACCCTCACCCAGGCCGTTCTGACCGCGCCCCTGTATATCAACCGCTGGCGCTGGGTCGCGACCACGGCGCTGGCGATCCTGCGCATGCGCAACGGCAGGAAAACGCCGCCGCAGCTCCAGCGCATGCAGGCCGAGGACCTGATCGCGCAGGTCTTTCCCGACCAGATCGCCTGCCAGGAGAACATCGCCGGTCCACGCACGGTGCCCGATCATCCGCTGGTCAACCAGAGCCTCGTCGACGCACTCAGCGATGCCATGGACATCGACGGACTGGAGCGCCTGATCGCGGACCTGCACGCCGGGCGCATCCAGCTCACGGCCTGCGACCTCGCGGCGCCCTCGCCGCTGGCGGCAGCGATACTCAACGCGCGGCCCTACACCTTCCTTGATGATGCGCCGGCCGAGGAACGCCGCACCCGTGCGGTGACGACTCCGCGTCTGACCAGCGCGGACGCCGCGCGGCTCGCGCAGCCCGACCCGGACGCCGTCGCAACGATCAGCGCGCAGGCCTGGCCCGAGGCGCGCAATGCCGACGAGGTGCAGGACGCACTGGTCTCCCTGGCCTTCGTGACGGAAGAAGAAGGCATTCGCAGCGGCTGGCGAACCTGGTTTGTCGAACTCTGCGCACAACGCCGGGCGTGCTCGCTGCACCCCCCCGCCGGCACGCTGTGGATCGCGGCGGAGTGGCTGCCGGCCTTCCGGCCGCTTTTCGCCGACCCGCGTCCCGAGCCCGCAATCGAACCACCCGCGGACGCACCCGTCCCGGCCGACCGTGAAACCGCCCTCGTGGAGATACTGCGCGCGCGGATCGGCGCGCTGGGCCCCGTGACCGCGGCGGAACTCGTCGCGCCGCTCGGTCTTGCGGCGGACGCGGCCGCCACGGCGCTGATCGCGCTGGAGGTCGAGGGGGGCGTGCTGCGCGGCCGTTTCCGCGCCGGCGCGGACACCGACGAATGGTGCGAACGCCGCCTGTTGCAACGGATCCATCGCGCGAGCGTCGGTCAGCGCCGCAGCCGGTTTCGCCCCGTGGCGCCGGCGCGTTTCCTGCGCTTCCTGCTCGAATGGCAGCGCGTCGCGCCCGGCAGTCAGGGACGCGGGCCGCAGGCCCTTGCCGCCGTCGTCGAGCAGCTCGAAGGCTTCGAAACCGCGGCCGGTGCCTGGGAGTCCGACGTACTGCCGGCGCGAATCGTCGATTACGACTCCACCTGGCTCGATCAGCTGTGCCTCGCCGGACGCCTGCGCTGGGCGCGTCTGACACCGCCCGCCAGCGGCGGCGCGGGGAGCGGACCGATCCGTGCCACGCCGATCGCACTGTTGTCGCGGCGCCGCTTCGCGGCGTGGCGCTCGATCGCCGCGGGCGGCCCGGTAGCCGCGCCCGGGGCCCGGACGCGGCGCGTGCTCGACGCGCTGGCGCAGAGCGGCGCGCTGTTCTTCGACGAACTCGGCGAGGCCACGGGTCTGTTGCGCGCCGAACTTGAGGACGCGCTCGGCGAACTCGTGACGCTGGGCTGCATCACGGCCGACAGCTTCCAAGCCCTGCGCGCGCTGACCCTGCCCGCAGACCGCAAGCGCGGCCGGCGCTGGCGTGCGCTGCGCCCGGCGCTGCTCGGACTCGAGGACGCCGGACGCTGGAGCGCGCTGCCGACCGCCGCGGCCGCGCCGGAGCCGTCCGACCTGGAGGCCATCGCCTGGGTGTACCTGCGGCGCTGGGGCGTCGTGAGCCGGCGTCTTCTGGAACGTGAAAGCCTCACGCCGTCGTGGCGCACGCTGCGTGAGGTCTACCGCCGGCTGGAGGATCGCGGCCAGATCCACGGCGGGCGCTTCGTGCAGGGCCTTGCCGGCGAGCAGTTTGCGCTGCCGGATGCCGCAACGGCGCTGGCAGGTACGGAACGCGCGGGCCATACGAAACTGGTGATCTCCGGCTGCGACCCGCTGAATCTGACCGGGCTCATTGGCACCGACGAGCGCGTGCCCGCGCGCAGCGGCAATCGCATCCTGCTGCGCGACGGACTGCCGGTCGCGGCACGGATCGACGGCGAGGTCCGGGCACTCGGTACGACCGAGGTCATCACGCCGGAAACCGAAGCCCTGTTGCGCCGTCGGCAGCCGCTGCGCGAAACGATCTGAGCGGTGCCGGAGCGTTATTGCTGCGCCGCACAAACCCTGCGCGCGTCTGCTAGAATCCGGCGCTATTGCACGCCAACCGATTACCTGAGGTCCGCCCCATGACCGACTCCTTCAGCGCCCGCAGCGAACTTGTCGTCGGCGATCGCCGCTACCGCTACTGGCGGCTTGGCGCACTCGCGGACCGTTTCGATCTGGACCGGCTGCCGTTCTCGATGAAGATCCTGCTCGAGAATCAGCTGCGCTTCGAGGACGGCCAGAACATCACGGGCAAGGACATCGAGGCGGTCGCCGGCTGGGACGCAACAGCGGAACCGTCGGTCGAAATCGCCTTCACGCCAAGCCGCGTGATCCTGCAGGACTTCACCGGCGTACCCGCGGTGGTCGATCTCGCCGCGATGCGCGATGCCATGCGCGCACTCGGCGGCGATCCGACCCGGATCAATCCGCTGTCGCCGGCCGAACTCGTCATCGATCACTCGGTGCAGGTCGACGCCTTCGCGTCCAGCGACGCGATGGACCTGAATGCAAAGATCGAATTCGACCGCAACCAGGAACGTTATGCGTTCCTGCGCTGGGGCCAGAACGCGTTTTCGAACTTCAAGGTCGTGCCGCCCGACACCGGCATCGTGCATCAGGTGAATCTGGAGTACCTCGCACGCGTGGTGTTCGAGGCCGAACGCGATGGCGAATCGATCGTCTATCCGGACACCGTCGTCGGCACCGATTCGCACACGACCATGATCAATGGTCTGGGCGTGCTGGGCTGGGGCGTCGGCGGCATCGAGGCAGAGGCCGCGATGCTCGGCCAGCCGGTTTCCATGCTCGTGCCGCAAGTCATCGGTTTTCGGCTGAACGGACGTCTGCGCGAGGGTGTCACCGCGACCGACCTCGTGCTGACCGTCACGCAACTGCTGCGCAAGCGCGGCGTGGTCGGTAAATTCGTGGAGTTCTTCGGCGATGGCCTTTCGAACCTGCCGCTCGCCGACCGCGCAACCATCGCCAACATGGCGCCCGAATACGGCGCGACCTGCGGCATCTTCCCGATTGACGCCGAAACCATCCGGTTTCTGAGACTGTCCGGTCGCAGCGACGCGCAATGCGATCTGATCGAGGCCTATGCGAAGGCGCAGGGCATGTGGCGTGTCGATGGTGGCCCGCGGGCGAACTACACCGACGTGCTGGAACTCGACATGGCCGAGGTCGAGCCGAGTCTCGCCGGACCGAAACGCCCGCAGGACCGTATCGCCTTGAGTTCCGCCAAGCAGGTCATCGGCGATGCCTTGCACAAGCTGCAGGACGAACGTGCGGGACGCGCATCCGGCGCTGGCGCAGCGACCGGCGCAGTCGCCACCGGCTACAAGGGCCAGAACTTCGATCTGAACGACGGCGCGGTCGTGATCGCCGCGATCACGAGCTGCACGAACACCTCGAACCCGGCCGTGATGCTCGGCGCCGGCCTGCTCGCGCGCAACGCCGTCGCGCGCGGCCTGCGCGTGAAGCCCTGGGTCAAGACCTCGCTTGCGCCCGGCTCACTGGTGGTAACCGAATATCTGAAGAAGGCCGGGCTGCTTGATGACCTGGAAGCGCTGGGCTTTCACATCGTCGGCTACGGTTGCACGACCTGCATCGGCAACTCCGGCCCGCTGCCCGATCCGATCACCCAGGCGATCCGCGACGGCGATCTGATCGTCTCCTCGGTGCTCTCGGGCAACCGCAACTTCGAAGGTCGCGTGCACCCGGAAGTGCGCATGAATTTTCTGGCCTCGCCGCCGCTGGTCGTCGCCTATGCGCTAGCCGGCACCGCCGACATCGATCTGCTCAACGAGCCGCTCGGTCAGGATGAAGACGGTGCGAACGTCTTCCTCAAGGATATCTGGCCGTCGCAGCAGGAGGTGCACGACACGGTTACGGGCAGCATCGACTCGGCGATGTTCCGCGCCAGCTATGACAGCGTGTTCAATGGTGACTCGCGCTGGAACGGCCTGACCGTACCCGAGGGCAATCGCTTCGAGTGGAGCGGTGAATCCACCTATGTACGTAATCCGCCTTATTTCGACGGGATTTCGATGCAGACGCCTGGCATTGCCGACATCGAAGGCGCACGCTGCCTCGCATTGCTCGGCGATTCGATCACGACCGACCACATCTCGCCGGCCGGCTCGATCAAGGCCGATTCGCCGGCCGGACGCTATCTGATCGAACACGGCGTGCAGCCGGTCGATTTCAACTCGTACGGATCACGCCGCGGCAATCACGAGGTCATGATGCGCGGGACGTTCGCGAACATCCGCCTGCGCAACCGGCTGGCCCCCGGCACCGAAGGTGGCTGGACCACGCACCAGCCCTCCGGCGAAGTCATGACCATCTACGATGCATCGATGCGCTATCAGCAGGATCGCGTTCCGCTGATCGTGATCGCCGGCAAGGAATACGGCACGGGTTCATCGCGCGACTGGGCCGCCAAGGGCACGCGGCTGCTCGGCGTCGCGGCGGTCATCGCCGAGAGTTTCGAGCGCATCCACCGCTCGAACCTAATCGGCATGGGCGTGCTGCCGTTGCAGTTTTCCGACGGCGATGACGCAGAAAAACTCGGCATCACGGGGACCGAGACCTTCACGATCGAGGGCCTGAAGCCCGGCGTGAACGAGGTCTGCATCGTCGCAACGCGCGCGTCCGGCGATGCCGAACCATTCTGGTGCCGTGTACGCATCGACACGCCCAAGGAGTGGGAGTACTACGCGAACGGCGGCATCCTGCATTACGTGTTGCGTGATCTCGTGCGCCAGGCCGCCTGATGGAGCTCAACTCGCTCACGGCCGTATCCCCTGTTGACGGGCGCTACGGCGGCAAGACCAGTGCGCTACGGGCGATCTTCAGCGAATACGGCCTGATGCGCTTTCGTGTGCTGGTGGAGATTCGCTGGTTGCAGCACCTTGCCGCGACACCGGAGATCGCCGAGGTGCCGGCGCTTTCGCGCGAGGCCCGCGCGCGGCTGGATGCATTGTTCGAAGACTTCGACATGGAATCCGCCCGGCGCATCAAGGCCATCGAGCGCACGACCAATCATGACGTCAAGGCCGTCGAGTATTTCCTGAAGGAGCGCACGGCGGATGACGGCGAGATCCACGCGATCAGTGAATTCTTTCATTTTGCCGCGACTTCAGAGGACATCAACAATCTCGCCCATGCGCTGATGCTCGGTGCCGGGCTGCGCGAGGTGTTGCTGCCGGAGATCGACGTGCTGATCGAAGCGCTGCGCGATCTCGCGCATGCGCACGCGGCCGTACCGATGCTCTCGCGTACGCACGGCCAGCCGGCCTCGCCGACCACGCTCGGCAAGGAGATCGCGAATTTCGTGTATCGCCTCGATCGCGCACGCACGCAGATCGGATCCGTCGAACTGCTGGGCAAGTTCAACGGCGCGGTCGGCAACCACAACGCGCACTTGGCGGCGTATCCCGAAGTCGACTGGCCCGGACTGAACCGCGCGTTCGTCGAATCGCTCGGCGTGCGGCACAACCCGTATACCGCGCAGATCGAACCGCACGACTACATCGCGGAACTGTTCGATGCGATCGCCCGCATGAACACGATCCTGATCGACTTCGCGCGCGATGTCTGGGGATACATTTCCCTGGGCTATTTTCGCCAGCGCACCGTCGCCGGCGAGGTCGGATCGTCGACCATGCCGCACAAGGTCAACCCGATCGATTTCGAGAACGCCGAAGGCAATCTTGGCATTGCAAATGCCCTGTTCGCGCATCTGGCCGCGAAGCTGCCAATCTCGCGCTGGCAGCGCGACCTCAGCGACTCCACGGTGCTGCGCAACATCGGCGTCGGCATCGCGCATACCAGCATCTCGCTGCAATCGCTGATGCGCGGCATCGCCAAGCTCGAAGTGGATGAGACACGACTTGCGGCCGATCTGGACAGCAACTGGGAGGTGCTTGCGGAGGCCGTACAGACCGTCATGCGACGCTACGGTCTCGATCGTCCCTACGAAAGACTCAAGGAACTGACCCGCGGCCGGCGCGTGGATGCCGCGGCATTCGCCGCGTTCATCGATACGCTGGAACTGCCGGAACCGGTGCGCAGGGATCTGCGTTCGCTGCTGCCATCGACGTACACCGGCAACGCGGCGGATCAGGCAGCGGCAGTGTGACAACGATTGCGTCCGCAGTCGACACCCTGCGCGGAAAGCGCAGAAAATCCAGTGATCCTGGTTGACACGAGGATGCGAATGTTTGAATCTGTGATGGGGGTCACATCCAAGGGCGTGCTGGTTACTACAATTGGCCTCGAGCATAGATGGCCAGGCCCTCCCGCCTGTGTTCCCCCAACGTGTCGTCTTAAGCTCAACTCGCTTTGGAACCGGACTGTCCCACCCACACAGGCAGTCCGGTTTTTTTCTGCCCGCGTTTTCCATGGAAACGCTGATCAATCCATCCTGGATTGCCAGCGCAACGAAACCCAAAAAGCGCGGTTTTCCGGTTTCTCGCATTTTCAACGACTTGCAGCCGCTGAAAATGGCGGCACCTCCTTGCGCTGCGGGAAACCAGGAATCGTTCGGCGTTTTTCTGACGAACCATCCCGTGTCTGAGTACCAGCACCTGACCGGAGCGACGGACTGCGCGAGTGAAGCAGAAGGCCTTGTGCGCGGGGCGCGTACCGAGGTCCTGATCTTCGCACCGCGGCTGGACCCGGAACTGTTCGCGTCAACCGGCTTTCTCACCGCCGCACGCGAGTTCCTGCTGCGCTCGCCGCGCACGCAGATGCGCGCACTCGTGCGCGATGTCGAAGCGATTGTCGGCGATGCGCACCCACTGCTCCGGCTTTCCAACCGCCTGCCCAGCAAGTTCTCCCTACGGGTGATCGCCACGGATTTCGACGAGGTCGTCGAACGCTACCTGATCGCCGACCGTACTGGACTCCTGCATCTGACCCAGGCCGACGGCTGGAACGCCTATTGCCACCCGCATGCAACGCCACAGGCGCGCACCCTCGCCCGGCAGTTCGATCAGATCTGGGAATTCAGCCATGAGCATCCGGACTTGCGCCGGATGACCTTGTAGCGAACGGTCACCGTTGGGGCAATCGGGGCGGTATTGAACCAGCCTCGATCAGGTAGCAGGGAGGATCGCGAGCCCCGCAAGTCCGGCCAGCAGGGTCACGCCGGCCAGCACCGCAATCAGCACCGCGACGGCACCCAGCGCGAGCATCCAGTCCGTCGGGCCGGCCGCGCCGGCGGGCGGGTCGGGCACCGCGGCGAGCGGCCAGGTCGGATGCAGGGTTTCGAGCCAGCCCGGATGCCATTGCTGATCGATGATCCGCGCCTCGAAATAAAAACTCACGAGCAGAAACCCGTACACCGCGAGCGTGAAGGTGACAAAGACGGACCAGATCACGAGCGATGCGACCACGACGACGAGCGCGGCGGTAGCGCCGGAAGCACCACCGACGGTCTGCCCCAGCCATCCCAGCGCCAGTCCCAGACCATAGGCCAGCGTGCCGGCAACGGAGGTCCAGACGACGAGGGCCAGCAACAGCGAGAAACGCCGCCCGGTGCCCAGCCGCAGACCACGCCGGAACGCCGCGAACGGACCGATCCGCTCCAGCGATGCCACTGGCAGGACCAGCGCCGCGACCAGCCCCCAGATTGCGGTCAGGCCCAGGGTCACCCCAAACAGGATCAGGCGCCCGAGCCCGGCACCGATCACCCCGACGCCGGCGAGCGCCGCTGCATCGATCAGCCAGATCGGCAGTCCGACGATGACGATCGCAGTGAAAACGACCGGCAGGCGACGAACGCCGGCCGCGATCAGCATGGCCGGCCCGGCCCGCCGGCCAGACATCAGCGCCAGGCCCGGGGCCTGCAAGAACATTGCGACGGAAGCGGCGGCGGAAAATCCGCCGACCAACAAGATTGCGACGAACCCCGCCAGCGCGACCACACTGCCGCCGGCCGACATCAGCACTTCGCCGGCCTGCCCCGAGCCGATCGCGTCAAGGCTGGCACCGGAAACACCCAGCAGGATCGAGCCGACCACCAGCGCGACGACAACGGTGAGCGCGACGTGCGCCAGCCACAGTCCCCAGAGGTTTCGGCTCGCCAGCGCCAGACCCAGACGCAGCCGCTCGCCCAGACCGAGCGGCCGGGGCTGGTCGGGGTCGTCGAGATCGCGCTCGCGTACCGCCGACACCGGCAGGCCGAGCTCAGGCCGCAACCGACGCTGCGCGCCGCGCGCCAGCATGCGTTCCTGCAACTCGCTGGACATCACCTGGGTGGTCGAACCCATGACCAGGGAGCTGGCCGTTTCCTCGGACGGGTTATCGAGCATGCTGGAGGACTCGCCCATCCCGGCGTTCAGGGAATCCCCGCTCGACTCGATCTCGAGTTCCACCCCGGCGGCCAGCAGATAGGCGCGCAGCTTGCGCACGCGCTCCTCGTCGAGGTCACGCGCCAGGCGCACCGGGCGCTTGCGCAGATAGTGGCGGATCCGCTCCTCGGGCCGGTCGAACAGCCGCACCAGCCGGCGCACCAGCCGCGGCTCGGCCGCCGCCGGCCAGCTCTTCAGCCAGACCGAGTAGCGCGGCACGGCGTCAGACCCGCGCGGCGACCGCCGTCAGCGCCCGGGCGCCCTAGGCATCTCCAGCGGCCGCGACCGGAAGCCCGACGGCACCGACAGGTCCGCCGGGTCGATCGCGTCGTGATGCACACCGGACAGCACCAGATCAAGGCTCTGGCCACTTGGACCGAAGCGACGCACGCGCACCGGCACCATCCCCTCAAAGGCGGCACCCATGGTCAGGCCCGGCCCGGCACCGCCACGCGTCTTCGACGACATGGCCTCCATGCGGTCGGAGAAGCTGCGCATGGTTCGATACTCGGCCGTGGAGATGCCCAGCTGGTCGATCGGCGTGACGCACAGCTCCGCGGCCGGCTGGCCATCCGCAATGACCTCGACGATCTGGCATTTCACCGGCCCGACCTGGTCGAAACGGCTGGTCCTGCGCTGCTCGATTTTCGGCGCGCTGGCCGGCGGACCACCGCCGAAGCGCTGCATCATCGCGCGCATGCGGGCCTGCTCCTCCGGGCTTTTACCCCGCAGGGCCTGCTCCATCTGCGCGCGCGCCTGCGCCATCGCGGCGTCGACGGCCTGGTTCATCTGCGCGGCCGTTTTCTCATCCATGACGGTGTATTCCTGCCGCTCCGGAGCAACCAGCGCAAAGCTGCCCGCGGCTTCGTTGTACAGGCTGTAGCCCTGGCCGTCCGACGAACCGAACCGGGCCCGTCCGCCGACCACCTGCACCGTGCTCTGCCCGGCGGACTGGCCGTTCTGGTCCAGATGCGTGAAGACCAGCGTGGAATCGGCCCACGCAACAGGTGCTGCCAACAACGCAACGGCGGACAACAGTCGGGCGAGCGCTTTCATTCAATCGTCTCCTGGGCGGGGCCCATACATTCCGTCCAACCTAGTGTCCTGTCCCGCAATTATCTATCGTTTCTGCGTGGCTGAGCAGGGCTGGATCAAGGCGGCGATTCGCAGCCATAGCGCGCTATGGACAGGATCGCCAACGCTGAGTCAGCCCTGCCCAGCCGCGCCCGCAGGGAGGGCCCCTACGGTTCGAGGGCTGTGTTGCGCCGCTTGCCAATGGAATGACCATTGCCTTCACGACGCGCCTTGCCCTCGAACCGTGGGAACCCTCAGAAATGACAGATCATTGCGGGACAGGACACTAGCAAAGCTCCGCGCGCTGCGCAAAGCGCACTACCACGGTCCGACGCCAGACACTCGATCATGCGTGCGGCGCGTGGTCGCGACGTGTGATCATGAGGTCGTTCATACGCCCTCATCGCTGTACGGATTCTCATGGCGCACCATGTGCTCGAAAGTGTGCTGCTGCTGCTGGCGCTGTCGATCGGCCTCGTGTGGCTGCTGCGTCGCGCGCACCTGCCGCCGATCCTCGGCTATCTGATCGTCGGCGTCGCGGTCGGACCGCATGCCGCGGGCTGGATCGGACCATCCGAGTCGCTGGGCCTGATCGCCGAGATCGGCGTCGTGCTGCTCCTGTTCATGATCGGCATGGAATTCTCGCTCGCACGCTTCATCGCGATGCGACGCGTGGTACTCGGCCTCGGCGGCGCACAGGTTGCTGTCTCGACACTGGTCGGCGCAGTGGTCATTCACCTGCTCGGTTTCGACTGGCGCGCGGCGCTGATCGTCGCCGGGGCGATGGCCCTGTCGTCGACGGCCATCGCGGTGCGCCAGCTCGGCGAGCAGTTCGAGCTGCAATCGCGGCACGGTCGAGCGGCCCTCGGCGTGCTGCTGTTTCAGGACCTCGCCGTCGTGCCGTTCCTCGTCGTGCTGCCGATCCTGGCCGGCGACGCGAATACCGCCGTGTGGGGGCCGGTCGGCATCGCCCTGCTCAAGGGTGCCGCGGCGTTCGCCCTGATGCTCGCCATCGGCCACTGGCTGCTGCCGCCGTTCCTGCACCAGGTCGCCAGCGCACGTTCCGCGGAACTGTTCACGCTGGCCGCGCTGGTGGTCGCACTCGCCGCCGCCTGGGCGACGCAGCTGTTCGGGCTGTCGCTCGCGCTCGGCGCGTTCCTCGCCGGCATGATGCTCGGCGAAAGCGCCTATCAACACCAGATCGAGACGGATATCCGGCCGTTTCGCGACGTCATGATGGCGGTGTTTTTCATCACCGTCGGCATGCAGCTCGACGTGCCCGGCCTGGCGTCGATCTGGCGCGAGGTCACCGTCCTCGTCGTGGGCATTCTCCTGGGCAAGGCCATTCTGATCTCAGTGCTGGCCCGAATGATGGGCGAAGAAAGCGGGGTTGCCGTGCGCACCGGGCTGGTGCTCGCACAGGGCGGGGAATTCGGTTTCGCACTGCTCGCCCTGGCCCTGCAACTCGATCTGCTTTTCGACGACGAGGCGCAGATCGCGGTCGCGAGCATCCTGATCAGCATGCTGATCGCGCCGTTTCTGATCCGCCACAACGGGGCGATCGCAAAACGCCTGTTCGGCAGTTATCTCCAGCACCGCCGCGAGGCGCTGGAGGAGCTCAACGAGGCGACACACAATCTCGCCCAGCCGGTCATCGTCTGTCGCTACGGCTGGACCGGCCAGCACCTGACACGGTTTCTGGAGAGCGAGGGCATCGAGGTCATCGCACTGGATCTGGACCCCGCGCGCGTGCGCTCCGCGCGCACCGCGGGCGAGCCGGTCTTCTACGCCGACTACACCCATCCGGAGGTGCTGATGGCGGCCGGTGTCGATCGCGCGACGGCCGTGGTGCTGACCAGCGATGAGCTGGACGTCGCACGGCGCATCATCGCCGCGGTCCGGCGCGAGAACCAGACGATCCCCATCATCGTGCGCAGTCGCAACGATGCCGACATCGACGAACTGACGCGGCTCGGTGCCGACGAGGTCGTGCCCGAGAACATCGAGGGCAGCATGACGCTGGCGACCCATGTGCTGCATCGCCTGGGCTTTCCGGCCGACGACGTGCTGGCCATGGTCGAACTCGCGCGCGCGCGCCGCCTGCAGGCCAGGCTCGCGCCGTTTGACGACGACGTCGCGGCCGAGGCCGCCGGCGATCTCGTGCCCTTCGGCATCGACGAGCGCTCGCCGGCCTGCGGTCAGTCGCTCGCCGAACTGCAACTCGACCTGCAGGGCGTGCGGGTACATGCCATCGAACGTGGCGGTATCCGTGGCTATGCCCCGACCGGCGCGCTGCGCCTGCGTGCCGGTGACGTACTCATCCTCGAGGGATCGAGCGAGGGCCTCACCCAGGTCGAAGAGCGGCTGCGCTCGCCATGAACGCGGAATTTGCCGCGGCCTTTGCACTCGATGACGGTCTGGTCTACCTGAACCACGCCGGCGTCGCGCCGTGGCCGGTCTGCGCGCGTGATGCTGCTATTGCATTCGCGCGCGAGAACGCCGCGTCCGGCGCCGCGAACTATCCGCGCTGGATTGCCGTTGAACAGCGTCTGCGCGACCGGCTTGCGCAGCTGATCGGCGCCGCCGGCGCGGACGACATCGCGCTGGTGCCCAACACCTCGGCCGGACTGTCGATCATCGCCGGCGGACTCGACTGGCGCGCGGGAGACAACATCGTCTCGTTCGCCGGCGAATTTCCATCCAACCGCATCGTCTGGCAGGCGCTGGCCGAACAGGGGGTGGAACTGCGGCTGGTTTCGCTTTCCGGCGACGATCCGGAGCATGAGCTGCTCTCGGCCTGCGATCGCAATACGCGGCTGATCGCGGTCAGTGCCGTGCAGTTTCACAATGGGTTTCGCATCGACCTGGAACGCATCGGGGCAGAAACACAACGGCGCGGCATCCTGTTCTGTGTGGATGCCATTCAGTGGGTCGGCGCGCTGCGGATGGATGTCGGCGCATTGAACATCGACTTCCTTGCGGCCGACGGACACAAGTGGATGCTCGGACCGGAAGGGATCGGCGTGCTGTGGATGCGTCCCGAACTGCGCGAACGCCTGACACTGCACGCGCACGGCTGGCACATGGTCGAACGTGCGGAAGACTTCAGCGCGACCGCCTGGCAACCCGCGAAAACGGCGCGCCGTTTCGAACCGGGCAGCCCGAACCTGCTCGGCATCCATGCGCTGGATGCCGCCGTCGGGCTGTTGCTCGACACCGGGCTGGCACGCGTCGAACAGCGGGTGCTCGACAATACGCGCGCGATCATGGAGCACGTGCAGGCCACCTCGAGCCTGCGTCTTATGAGTCGCGCGCAGGCCGAACGCCGCAGCGGCAGCGTCACCTTCGCGGTGGAGGGGGCGTCAGACCACGATGTACTGCGCAGGCACCTCGCAGCAGCGGGCGTGGTCGGTGCGGCGCGCGGCGGGGGCCTGCGATTCTCCCCGCATTTCTACCAGGACTGGAGCGATATCGAGCGCGCGTTCGCGGCGCTTTCGCAGGCCCGGCGTTGACGCCGCGCCCGGGAACCGGCGCGGCTGCTCAGCCCTGACCGACGCTCTTGAGATCCACCGGCTCAGGGACGTACGAGCAACCCGCGCTGTCCATGCCTTCCGCCTCCCACGGCAGGGCCGGCAGATTCGCAAAAGCCTGGCGAATGCCCTCGTTCCAAGCGGTCTGGATCGCGCCCAGGTACGGGTCGGTCTGCTCGAAGCGACAGTAGCGAGTCAGCGCTATGGTGTCGGCGCCACTCACGGCGACCTCGAACGGCGGACCAACCGTGATGTTCGATCGCGCGGTTGCGTCCAGCGAAACCAGCACCAGACGCGCACCGGCATCCAGCGGCATGTGGTAGTCGACGATCCGGTCCAGTCCGGGCTTGCCGTATTTGCTCTCGCCGATCTGCAGGTACGGGGTCTCGGGACCGGCCGAGATGTAGTTGCCCTGCGCGTAAATCATGTACATCTCGTGCGGCTGACCCTGGATCTGACCGCCGAGGATCAGGGTCACCTCGCCGCTGATGCCGGCCTGCGCAAGGGACGGCGCATGCATCTGCTGGATCTGCTGGCTGAGGCGCCCGACATATTCGGCAACCTCGAATACGAACTGACATGAATTCAGGTTCACCCGACCGTCCGTGGCCGCAAGATCACGCTTGAGGTAATTCATCAGTTCGCCGGTGTTCGCAAGATTACCGGCCGAAAGAATTATGAAAATGCGGTCCGGCGCGCTGTCGAACACGTGCATCTTGCTGACCGTCGTCACATAGTCGACGCCGGCATTGGTGCGCGAGTCGGATGCGAAAACAAGGCCCGAATCGAGTTTGAGGCCCACGCAATAGGTCATTCAACGGTCCCCGGAGTCAAGAGCAAAACGGATCGTGCAGGTCGCTTCCACCACAGACCAGGGAGCGGCGCGTCGATCACTTGCGGGGGTGTGATCGTACACCCGCCGGGGCAGCAATTGCTGCTCCTGCCGCATCACCGCCGACGCCGACCGGACATCCGTCGATTCCGCACCGAATTTGATTCTAGCACCGCATTGGTGCGCGAATTGGAGATTACAGCCGCACTGCGATTGGGCTATGCTCCGGGGCCGCTGAAGCAAACTCGCCAAAGAATGTCCATTCAGGTTGCCCTGCGCCACCGCACCGAATACCGCTACGACCGCCGCGTGGGCCTGTCCCCGCAACTGATCCGGCTGCGCCCCGCGCCGCACACGCGCACCCCACTGCACCGCTACGCGCTGACCATCGAGCCCGCGGGTCATTTCCTGAACTGGCAACAGGACCCGTTCGGCAATTTCGTCGCACGCGTGGTGTTTCCCGACCCGGTCGAACAGTTCGTGGTGGACGTCGACCTCGTCGCGGATCTGGTGACGATCAATCCGTTCGACTTCTTCGTCGAGCCGGAGGCCGAGGCGTGGCCATTCGACTATGAACGGCACCTCGCGCATGAACTCGCGCCGTATTTCGAAATCCGCGAACACGGCCCACGGCTCGAACGCTGGCTCGCCCGGGTGCCGCGCAAGCCGACCCAGATCGTCTCCTTCCTGGTCGACCTGAACCAGCGCCTGCAGCAGGACATCGGCTACCTGATTCGCCTCGAACCGGGCATCCAGACCTGCGAAGAGACGCTCGAACTCGCACGCGGCTCGTGTCGCGATTCGGCCTGGCTGCTGGTGCAGATCCTGCGTCATCTGGGGCTGGCCGCGCGCTTCGTCTCGGGTTATCTCGTTCAGCTGGCGCCGGACCAGAAATCGCTGGACGGGCCATCGGGTGCAGAGGCCGATTTCACCGACCTGCACGCCTGGGCCGAGGTGTTCGTGCCCGGCGCGGGCTGGATCGGGCTCGACCCGACCTCGGGCCTGTTCGCAGGCGAGGGACACATCCCGCTGGCCTGCACGCCGGACCCGCAGAGCGCGGCGCCCGTCGAGGGTGCATCGGACCCCTGCGAGGTCGAGTTTCACTACATCAACCGCGTCACGCGCATCAAGGAAAAACCGCGTACGACCAAGCCCTACGGTGCGGCGCAGTGGCACGCGATCCGCGCGCTCGGCGAAACCGTGGATGCCAGGCTCGAACGCGCCGGCGTACGGCTGACCATGGGCGGCGAGCCGACGTTCGTGTCGATCGACGACATGGACAGCCCGCAGTGGACCACCGCAGCGCTCGGCGCGCACAAGCTCGAACGCGCCGAGGCCCTGCTGCGGCGTCTGCACGCACGCTTTGCCGACGGCGGCTCGCTGCACCAGGCGCAGGGCAAGTGGTATCCCGGCGAGCCGCTGCCGCGCTGGTCGCTGGACTGCGTATGGCGCAACGACGGCCTACCGGTGTGGCGCAATCCCGCGCTGCTGGCGGCCCCGGAGTCACGCAGCAACCCGGACACCGCCATCGCCGGGCGCTTCGCGCGTGCGCTGGCGAGCCGCCTGGGCCTGTCCGAGGACTTCGTCGCCCCGGGCTACGAGGACGCGTTCTACTACCTCTGGAAAGAGGGGACGCTGCCCGACAACCTGAATCCGAAGGACAACCGCCTGGCCAACCCGCTCGAGCGCGCGCGGCTGCGCGAGGTCTTCGAGCATGGCCTGGACCACACCGTCGGCTACGCCCTGCCGCTCGTGTTCGACGGCGGCTGGCAGTCCGGACCCTGGCGGTTCCGGCGCAATCACATGTTTCTGCTGCCCGGCAATTCACCGATGGGCCTGCGCCTGCCGCTCGACGCCCTGCCCTGGGAAGCGCCGGCGCGCCGCCAGCAGTGGCTGGAGCGCGATCCGTTCGCGCCGGAGCCGTCGATCGCCGACCTCACGCCGCGCGTGCAGGACCCGAACCGGGCGCGCTTTGCGGGCAACGCCGCGGCGGAGTCGCTGGTGCGCACAGCCCTGTGCGTGGAACCGCGCGACGGCCGTCTGCATGTGTTCATGCCGCCGCTCGCCACGGCCGATGCCTGGCTGGGCCTGATGCAGGCGATCGAGCAGGTCGCCGCAACTTTGCATCAGCCGGTCGTACTGGAAGGCTACGAGGCACCGCATGACTCGCGCCTGAGCCGTTTCCACATCACGCCGGACCCGGGCGTCATCGAAGTCAACATCCATCCGGCGCACAACTGGGACGAACTCGTCACACGCACCGAGGCGCTGTACGAGGAGGCACGGCTCGCGCGCCTCGGCACCGAGAAGTTCAATCTCGACGGACGTCACACCGGCACGGGCGGCGGCAACCACGTCACCATCGGCGCGGCCATGCCGGCGGACAGCCCGATCCTGCGCCGGCCGGACCTGCTTTCCAGCCTGGTGCTCTACTGGCAACACCACCCGGGCCTGTCGTACCTGTTCTCGGGCGCATTCATCGGCCCGACCTCGCAGGCGCCGCGCATCGACGAGGCGCGCGACGCGCAGATGCACGAGTTCGAGATCGCACTCGAACAGACCCCGGCCGGCGAGATCGCCCAGCCCTGGCTGGTCGACCGCCTGTACCGCAATCTGCTCGTCGACCTGACCGGCAATACGCACCGCAGCGAATTCTGCATCGACAAGCTGTATTCCCCGGACGGTCCGACCGGCCGCCGCGGCCTGGTGGAGTTCCGCGCCTTCGAGATGCCGCCGCACGCGCAGATGAGCGCCGTGCAGATGCTGCTGCTGCGTTCGCTGATCGCGCGCTTCTGGGCACAGCCGTACACCGGCCGCCCGGTGCGCTGGGGCACGGAACTGCATGACCGTTTTCTGCTGCCGCACTACGTCGAGCGCGACGTGCACGAGGTCGTCGACGACCTGCGCCGGTTCGGCATCGCGTTCGATCCGCACTGGATCGACCCGTTCGTGGAATTCCGCTTTCCGAAGTACGGCGCGGTTTCGATCAACGACGTGGAACTCGAACTGCGCTTTGCCATCGAGCCCTGGCATGTGCTCGGCGAGGAAATGAGCTCCGGCGGCACCGCGCGTTTCGTAGATTCGTCGATCGAACGCGTGCAGATGCGCGCCACGGGCATCACCGAAGGCCGGCATGTCGTGACCTGCAACGGCCGGCGTGTGCCGCTGCATCCGACCGGCCGGCGCGCCGAATCGGTCGCCGGCGTGCGCTTCAAGGCCTGGGCACCGTACTCGGCGATGCATCCGACGATCGGCCGGACCGACCGGCTGGTGTTCGATCTGCACGACACCTGGAACCGGCGTTCGCTGGGCGGCTGCACGTATTTCGTTGCACACCCCGCCGGGCGCAATTACGAGAGCTTTCCGGTCAACGCCAACGAGGCCGAGGCACGCCGGCAGGCACGCTTCGCCGAACACGGCCACACACCAGGCGAATGGTCGCCTCCACCGGAACGTCCGAGCGAGGACTTTCCCTACACACTCGACCTGCGCCGCCGCCCGCGCTGAACGCGCGCCCATGAGGAGGATTGCATGCCACTGAACTGGCGAGGCTACGACCCGAACGACTTTTACGACGAACTGTACGCATCGGCCGGCCACCCGCGCGCCTCGGCCCGCAAACTCATCTCGCACCTGAAAAAGCTCGGCGACAAGGAAATCATCGCCCGTCAGGCAGCCAGCGAGGTCGCCATCAAGGAAATGGGCATCACCTTCACGGTGTATTCCGAGGCCGGCATGATCGATCGTGCATGGCCGTTCGACATCATCCCGCGCATCATTCCGGAACGTGAGTGGCAGCGCATCGAGGCCGGGCTCAAGCAGCGCGCGCATGCACTGAACCTGTTCATCGATGACCTCTATCACGACCAGCGCGTCATCGCCGATGGCGTGTTTCCGAAGGAACTGCTGACGAAGTCGGTGAACTTCAGACCGCAATGCGTCGGTGTCAGTCCGCCGCATGGCGTGTGGGCCCACATCTGCGGTTCCGATCTTGTTCGCGACGCGGACGGCACGGTCTACGTGCTCGAAGACAACCTGCGTGTGCCGTCCGGCGTGTCCTACATGCTGGAAAATCGCCAGGTCACCAAGCGTGTGTTTCCGGAACTGTTCGAGGACCTGTCGATCCTGCCGGTCGACGATTACCCGTCGGATCTCTTTGACACGCTCGCCGCGCTGTCCCCGCGTCCGGCCGACTACCCCGAGGTCGTGGTCCTCACGCCGGGCGTATTCAACTCGGCCTACTTCGAGCACGCCTATCTGGCGCAGCAGATGGGTTGCGAACTCGTCGAAGGCTCCGATCTTTGCGTGGCCGACGACGACTGCGTGTACATGCGCACCATCGACGGCCCGAAACGCGTGGACGTCATCTACCGGCGCATCGACGATCTGTTCATGGACCCGGAGGCGTTCCGGCCGGATTCCACGCTCGGTGTGCGCGGCCTGATGCGCGCCTGGAAGGCCGGCAACGTCGCGCTCGCCAACGCGCCGGGCGCGGGCGTGGCCGACGACAAGGTCGTCTACACCTACGTGCCGGACATCATCCGCTACTACCTGGGCGAAGACGCGATCATTCCGAACGTCCCGACCTGGCGCTGCATCGATCCGGACTCGATGGAACATGCGCTTGCGAACCTCGAGGAGATGGTCGTCAAACCCGCCAACGAATCCGGCGGCTACGGCATGCTGGTCGGGCCGGCCTCGACGAAGAAGGAGCGCACCGAGTTCGCTAAGCTCGTACGCAAGGACCCGCGCAACTACATCGCGCAGCCGGCGCTGAAGCTGTCGGTTTGCCCGACCCTGGTCGAAGACAACGTCGAGCCGCGTCATCTCGATCTGCGCCCGTTCACGCTGTCGTCCGACCGCGTGCGCGTCACCACGGGCGGGCTCACGCGCGTAGCCCTCAGGCGTGGATCGCTGGTCGTAAATTCCTCCCAGGGCGGGGGCAGCAAGGACACCTGGATCGTCGCAACGGGAGGACGCTGAGCATGCTTTCACGAGTCGCCGCAAATCTGTATTGGTTCGGCCGCTATACCGAACGCACCGAGGACACCGCCCGGCTGATCCGGGTCAACACCCAACTTCTGCTCGACCTGCCCAAGGGCATTTCGCCGGGCTGGCGCCCGCTGCTCGAAATCATGGGCGCGCGCGACGCATTCGATGCCCGCTACCAGGACAGCACGGAGCGCAATGCGCTGCGGTTTCTGATCGGCGAACCGACGAACTCGAGTTCCATCCTGTCGTCCGTCCGCGCGGCGCGCGAGAACGTGCGCACCATGCGCGACTATCTGCCGCGCGAGACCTGGGAACAGGTCAACGAGCTGTACCTCTATGCCCGCGACAAGCTGCCGGATGGCCTGAGCAAACACGGGCGCCATGAGTATCTGGACCAGATCATCAAACAGGTCCAGGGCATCGCCGGCCTGCTCGGCGGGGCAATGAGCCACGACCGCGGTTTCGTCTTTCTGCGCTCCGGTCGCCACATCGAGCGCGCGGACATGACCAGCCGCATCATCGACGTGCGTTCCGCCTCCCTGCTGTCGAACGCGCCCAGCGAGATCAAGAGTTACGACAACGTGCAGTGGATGAGCGTGCTCAAGTCGCTGACCGCCTACCAGATGTACCGGCGCACCATGCAGTCGCGCGTACAGCGCAGCGCCGTGCTGGCGTTCCTGCTGAAGGACCCGAGCTTCCCGCGCGCGATCAACTACAGCCTCGCCGCCGTCGCCGGCGGGCTGGACCGGCTGCCGCACAACGAGGCGCCGTTGCGCGAGGTCGGGCGGGCCCGTCGACTGGTCGATGCCGCAGACGTGCACAAGCTGTCGCAGGAAGAACTGCACCGGTTCATCGACGAATTCCAGATCGCCCTCGGCGACGTGCACAACGCCATCGCGGCCACCTACTTCGATGTGCCGTTCGACCCGCCCGCGCCGCCCGAGCCCGCTGCGCAGTCGCAGGAGCAGACCCAGACGGCAGCGGCGCCGGCCGCCTGACGCCCGACCAGCGCGGCCCGGCCCCCGCTCGCCGCGCTGAGGCGTGGCGGGGGCCGGCCCTGATATACTGGCGGTTTGCTCCGCCTTGACCAAACGCCCGCCAGCATCTGGCGGTCAGCGCGCGAACCGGGCGGAATCGACCGCCTCCGGCAGCCATTCCGGCCAGGCGGTCCGCCCGGCACGGGCAGGAACTCACTCACAAGGTTCAGGCGACGATCTCGCGCCCATTGGCGCGACGACGGCAGCAGTGGCCGTACGCCTGCCGCACACGAAAGACCGACAGACCTATGCAGCAAAGCGCCAACACGATCATGGAACTGGCCACCAGCGAGACGAAGCCGGCGCCCAGGAAACCCATCCTCACCCGCAAGCAGATGATCGCTGGCGTGATCTTCGCGCTGATCGCCATTTACATGGCCACGATCGTGCCGACGATCCAGATCGCCTGGGTGAGCGCCCTGCTGCTGCTGACCATCTACCTGTTCGCGTTCGAGGTCGTCGGCGTGGATGTCGCGGCCGCCACGGTCATGGTGCTGATCGGGCTGACCTCACTGTTCGCGCCGATCATGGGGCTCGAACATGGCCTGGTCGACACCAAGCACCTGTTCGACGGCTTCTCCTCGAACGCGGTCATTTCAATCATCGCGGTCATGATCATCGGCGCGGGACTGGACCGCACCGGCATCATGAGCAAGGTCGCCGGTTTCATCCTGAAGGTCGGCGGCACAACCGAAAAGCGCATCATCCCGATCATCTCGGGCACGGTCGGCTTCATCTCCTCGTTCATGCAGAACGTCGGCGCCGCGGCGCTGTTCCTGCCGGTGGTCTCGCGTATTTCGGCGCGTTCCGGCCTGCCCATGTCGCGCCTGCTGATGCCCATGGGCTTCTGCGCGATTCTGGGCGGAACGGTGACCATGGTCGGCTCCAGCCCGCTGATCCTGCTCAATGATCTGATTCTGACCTCGAACAAGGCGCTGCCGGCCGAGCAGCAGATGGACACCTGGTCGCTGTTCTCCGTGACCCCGGTCGGCCTCGCACTGGTCATCACCGGCATCCTGTATTTCGTGCTCGCCGGACGCTTCGTGCTGCCGGCGACCAAGAGCGAGAGCAGCACGGTCGGTACCGATCCGGTGAAATACCTGCGCGATGTCTACGGGCTGGAGTACTCGGTCAACGAGATCGTCGTGCCGGACAAGAGCACGCTGGTCGGCCGCACCCTGGACGAGATCGAGACCGAGCACCGCGTGCGCGTCATCGCCAGCAAACGGCCGGGCGAGGAATCGCGCATCGGCCCCGGCACCATTGCCCGTGACCTCGAGGTCATGCGCGGCATGGTGCTCGGCGTGGTCGCCTCGCCGTCCGACCTGAACAAGTTCGTCGACGACTTCGGGCTCACCAAGCGCCCCGCACTGCGCACCTTCGCCACCTCGCTGGCCGCGACCAAGTCCGGCATCGCCGAACTGGTCATCCCGCCGAGCTCGCAACTCATCGGCAAGAGCGCGCGCGACGTGTGGATGCGCAAGACCTACGGCGTCGCGATGATCGGCCTGCACCGCAATGGCGAGACCATGCGCGAAGGCGACCACATCCGCAACATGCCGTTCCATGCCGGCGACACGCTGGTCGTGCACACCGCCTGGGACAACCTCACGCGCCTGCGCAAGGACCGCAACTTCGTCGTCGTCACGACCGAGTACCCACACGAAGAAAGCCGTCCACACAAGGTCATCCACGCGGCGACCTTTTTCGCGATCGCCCTGGGCCTGGTGCTGTTCACCGATCTGCGTCTGTCGGTGGCGCTGTTGACTGGCGCCATGGGCATGATCCTGGCCGGCGTGCTCAGGATCGAAGAGGCCTATCAGGCGGTGAGCTGGAAGACCGTGTTCCTGCTCGCCTCGCTGATTCCGCTCGGACTCGCAGTGGAAACCACCGGCACCGCGAAGTGGATCGCCGAACAGGTGGTTTCGAGCATCGGCGGGGCCTCGCCGTGGGTGATCCAGGCCGCGATCGCCATGCTCGCGACCTTCTTCACGCTTGTCATGTCGAACGTCGGCGCGACGGTGCTGCTCGTGCCGCTGGCGGTGAACATCGCGCTGCAGGTCGGCGCCAACCCGGCCGTGTTCGCGCTGACCGTGGCCATCGCGACCTCGAACTCGTTCCTGATCCCGACCCACCAGGTCAACGCCCTGATCATGGGCCCGGCCGGCTACCGCGTACCGGACTTCATGCGCGCCGGCGGCATCATGACGATACTGTTCTTGACCGTCATGTTGATCATGATGAACCTGGTGTTCTGATCCATAACGGAACCTAGGATCAAACCAGCGCGGTTCGCCAGAGCTGCGAGATGCCTAGTGTCCTGTCCCACGACCGACAAGGCTCAGTGCAGGTCGGGATCGACCTTGAAGGCGTTCAGGATGATATCGGCCGCGATCTGCTGGGCGCCATGAGCCAGTGCATCGAAGATCTCGCGATCGCTGAGCCCGGCATCGCGCAGCACCTGAATATCGGCGGCATCGGTCGAGTTGGAATCCTTCAGCGCCTTCATCACGAAACGCAGCAATGCGCTTTCCCTCCCGTCCAGCGGCGCCGCATCCGGATCGGCCTTGATCGCGTTGACGGCGTCCACATCCAGCTTGCACATCTGCATGAGCATGCCGGCGTTCAGCCCCACGCAGTACTCGCAGCGCTCCATTTCCGACGCCAGCAGCCGAATCGTCGCGAACAGCGGCTGCGATAGACTCGGATGCTGCATCGCTTCCTTGATCTCGGCCCAGTGCCGCGCGAGATGATCCGGGTTGATGCTGTCGAGACGAACGGCGTTCGGTACGAAACCGATCATGCCGGAAATGTCGGCGTAGATTTCAGCCAGCAGGCCATCGGCGCTGGCAGGGTCCACAGTTTCGATCAATGCCATGTTGGCGGTCTCCTCGGAAGAAAATTACAACCAGCGGCGCACCTGACTGCGGTAGTCGCGATACGCCGCACCAAAACGCTCTGTGAGTCTTTGTTCCTCGAAACGAATATGACGCCGTGTGAGAACCCACATGAACGCCGGAATCAGCGGCAACGCCATCGGTGTGGCGAGCCACAGCGCCCACCCGGTCAGGGCGGCCGTCATCGCGACGTACATCGGGTTGCGCGTAAAGCGGTAAGGGCCACTGACCACAAGGGCATCGCTCTCGCCATGCGGATGAATGGTGGTCCCCGCGCGCAGGAACAGGCCCGCGGCCCAGGCGACCAGTGTTCCGGCCCCGATCCACAAGACCACGGCGGCCTCGTGCAGCGGCCATTGCGCAAGGAACATCTGCCATGCCAACGGCATCGGCAGCAGGCGGTTCAGTACGTACGCGGATGCTGCAAACAAGGCCAGCCACGCCGGCGGCACCATGCGCAGGCGCAAACGCGTTTCGTTGTTGGTGGATACGGCGTTCATACAAAGAGATTCACGTCGGCGGTCAGCGCGACGGGCAGAAAGCTCGCCGCACCGATCCAGTCCGCAACCTCGTCAATGAACTCGCCGCGCGACCAGCCGAACAGATCGACGGTCATCTGACAGGCCACGAAGCGCACGCCCGCCTCGATCGACAGCTCGCGCAGTTCCTCAAGACTCGCGACTCCCTTTGCGGCAAGCCCCTTGCGGAACATAGCGCCCGCTGCCTTTTCGAAGCCGGGCAACACGGCCATGACGCTGGTCGGAATGTTCAGCTCACGATTGCGCAGCCAGGCCGGTCCGACGGGAAGCTTCATGGGCATGGCCGGATTGCCGAGCGGTGTGACCTTCAGGTCCAGATCGCGCTTGAGCAGTGAAAGTCCGTAGAAGGTGCAGAAGATGGACACCTCCCAACCCAGCGCGGCCGCGGTCGAAGCAAGAATCAGCGGCGGATACGCCATATCCAGCGTGCCCTTGGTCGCAATGATCGTCATCGACGGCACGCGGGCCGCGTCGCGCTCGGCCATGCGCGCGTCGAAGCGGCGATCGAACCATTGTTCGAGATCGTCGACCGCAATACCGTCGGGCAATTGCACGGGCGCGTTCATGCCGACACCTCGGGTTTGCGGATCACAAAACGAAAGCCGTCGTCCGACGATTCAGAGCTGACCAGGGCGTTGCCGGTCTGGCCGCAGAAGGCCTCCATATCGCGGACTGATCCGGGGTCGGTCGCGAGGATCGTCAACGTCTCGCCCGCCGCAAGTTGGGCCAGCAGCTTGCGCGTGCGCAGGATCGGCAGCGGACAGTTCAGTCCGCGCGCGTCCAGGGTTCGGGTCGTGGTCTGCATTGGTCAGCCTCCGTTGATCGAAAATACAAGTAGACCGGTCGGTCTAACCTCGGGGAAAATTTTTTTTCGTACCCGCATCCCTCAGGCGGGCGGCGCACGCAGCACGCGGATATCCGCGACCGTCGGCCCGAGCTGGCGAATCAGCTCCGGATCGTTGCGCGTCTTGGCACGCAACATCAGCCCCTCGATCATCGCGAACATCGCCAGCGCCGTGGACTCGACATCCACCTCCGGACCGATCTCGCCCCGCCCGGCGGCCTCGTGCAGGGTCGCGGTCAGCTGCTGCTCCATACGCGCGAAGATCGCGTCGGCCTTCACGCGAATCGCTTCATCCTGCGTACTGCGCTCGCTGGCCAGGTTGCCGAACGGACAACCCAGCGTATGGCCCATCGCGTCCGCGAGTTCCTTCTGAAATTCATAGCCGAGCTGCAACAGGCGCACGATGCGCGCGAGCGGCGGGATGTCGGGCTGGAACGCGCGCGACAGGATGCGTTCCTTGAACTCCGCGAAGAACGCGTCCATGACCGCGAGTGTGAGTTCCTGCTTCGACGGGAAAAAGTGATAGAAGCTGCCCTTGCGCACGTCCGCGCGCTCGCAGATTTCGGCCACGCCGACATCGGCATAGCTGCGCGAGTAGATCAGATCCCGCGCGCTCTCCAGGATGCGCTGACGTGTTTCGCCGCTCGCCGTCATGGGCGCCAGTATAGTGGACCGTTCAGTCAAGTCAAGCGCGCGAGTGGCCGGGACCGGACACCGCGGGCATTTCTGCTAGAGTCTCCGCACCCGCCCCACGGAGTGCCTCGATGTCCGAGAGCGCGCTTTCCGGCCGCGACGTGTTCATCGTCGACGGCGCACGCACGCCGTTCCTGAAGGCCCGTACCGGGCCCGGACCCTTCCACGCCGCGGACCTCGCCGTCGCCTGTGGACGCGCCCTGCTGTTGCGCCACGAACTGGCCCCCGACGCGTTCGACGAAGTCATCGTCGGCTGCGTCGGCCCGACCGTGGACGAAGCCAACATCGGTCGCATCGTGGCGCTGCGGCTCGGCCTGAGTGAACGAACCCCGGCGTGGACCGTGGCGCGCAACTGCGCCTCGGGCATGCAGGCGCTCGATTCCGCCGCGAAGGACATCGCCACCGGCCGCGCCGATCTGGTGCTCGCCGGCGGTGCCGAGGCGATGAGCCATGCACCGGTCGTGCTGGGCGAACGCATGGTCAGCTGGCTCGGTCGCTGGAACACCGCGCGTTCGTTCGGCCAGCGCGTGGCGACCATCGGCAGCCTGCGCCCGGCGTTTCTCGCGCCCGTCATCGGCCTGTTACGCGGGCTGCGCGATCCGGTCGTTGGGCTGAACATGGGCCAGACCGCCGAGAAGATCGCTTGGATGTTCGGCATCACGCGCCAGCAGATGGACGAGTTCTCGGTCGAAAGCCACGGGCGCGTCGCGGCCGCGGCCGACGGCGGACACTTCGACGCCGAACTCACCCCGGTCTACGACACCCGCGGCAATCTTTACGCAGCCGACGACGGCCTGCGTCGCGATTCCAGCGTGGAGATGCTCGCGAAACTCAAGCCGTTTTTCGACAAACCCGCCGGCCACGTCACCCCCGGCAACAGCTCGCAGATCACCGACGGCGCCTGCCTGATGCTGCTCGCGAGCGCCGAGGCCGTCGCCCGCCACGGGCTGCCCGTACTCGGTCGCCTTGTCGACGTGCAATGGGCCGCGCTCGACCCGTCGATCATGGGCCTGGGCCCCGCGTATGCGATGGCGCCGCTGCTCGCGCGTCACGCACTCGCGCGCGACGACATCGACTTCTGGGAGATCAACGAGGCCTTCGCCGCCCAGGTGCTCGCCTGTCAGGCGGCGTGGAACGATGCCCAGTGGTGCAGGACAGAACTGGGTCTCGATTCTCCGCCCGGCGCGATTGATCCTGCGAAACTCAATGTCGACGGCGGCGCGATAGCGCTCGGCCATCCGGTCGGCGCGACCGGCGCGCGCATCGTGCTGCATTTGTTGCAGGTCCTGGCGCGCAACGAGGCCAGGCGCGGTATCGCGAGCCTGTGCATCGGTGGCGGACAGGGCGGCGCAGTGCTGGTCGAGCGGGTCATCACGGGAGCCGGCGCATGAACGCACCGCAGAGCTGGTTCTACGAACGCTTCGACGACGGCATTGGCCGGCTGCGTTTCGACAACCCCGCGGGGCCGAATACGCTGTCGCGCGCGCGCCTGCTCGAACTCGAACAGCGCCTGACGGAGATCGCCTCCGACCCGCCGCGGGGCCTGATCGTCGAATCGGGCCAGAACGACTTCATCGTCGGTGCCGATGTCTCGGAATTCGCCGACATTCCCGACGCGCCGAGCGCACGCGCCTACATCGAATGGGCACAGTCGGTCCTCTCGCGCATCGAGGCGCTGTCCTGCCCGAGCGTCGCAGTCGTCCGCGGCAACTGCCTCGGCGGCGGAATGGAACTCGCGCTGGCCTGTCGTTATCGCATCGCCTGCGACGACGCGCGCACCCGCCTCGGCCTGCCCGAAGTGCTGCTCGGCATCTTCCCCGGATTCGGCGGGAGCATGCGGTCCATGCGCACGGTCGGTCCCCTCGCGGCGTTCGATCTCATGCTGACCGGTCGCGGCCTGCGTGCACGCGCGGCCGCCCGCATCGGGCTGGTCGACTACGCCGTACCGGAACGACAGCTGGAAAATACCGCGCGCTTCCTTTTCGATCAGCTTCCGCGCGCGCATCGGCCCGGCTGGAAGGCGCGCGTACTGCGCAGCGCCCCGCTGCGCCCGCTCGTCGCCGCGCTGGTGCGCCGGCAGGTTTCCTCGCGTGCACGCGAGGAACACTATCCCGCGCCCTACCGGCTGATCGAACACTGGCGCGTGAACGCCGGCAGCGAATCGTTGATGCTCGATGGCGAAGCCGCGAGCGTATCCGATCTCGTCGTCACCCCCACGGCGCGCAACCTCGTGCGCGCGTTCTTCCTGCAGGAACGACTGAAAGGCCTCGGCAAACAGACCGACTGGCGCGCACGGCATGTGCATGTGATCGGCGGCGGCGTCATGGGTGGCGATATCGCCGCGTGGTGCGCGATGCGCGGACTGCGCGTAAGCCTTCAGGACCGTGGCGCCGAGCATCTCCGCACCGCGATGCAGCGCGCCGGGAGCCTGTTTGCGAAACGCCTGCGCGTGGATTACGAGCGCACCGCGGCCTGGGACCGGCTGATTCCGGACATCGCCGGCAACGGCGTTGCGCATGCCGATGTCGTGATCGAGGCGATCTTCGAGAACGCCGAGGCGAAGCGCGATCTGTACCGCGCACTGCAACCGAAACTGCGACCGGATGCCGTGCTTGCCACGAACACCTCGAGCATTCCGCTCGACGAACTGAACACGGCGCTCGACGACCCCACACGTCTCGTCGGTCTGCACTTCTTCAACCCAGTCGCGAAGATGCAACTGGTCGAGATCGTCGCGGCCGACGCAACGAACCCCGATGTCGCGCAACGCGCAGCAGCGTTCGCCCGGCAGATCGGCAAGCTGCCGCTGCCGGTGAAAAGTCTGCCGGGTTTCCTGGTCAACCGCGTGCTGACGCCGTATCTGCTCGAGGCCGTGGAACTCGCCAACGAGGGGCTGGAGATCGAGGTGATCGACGAGGCCGCGCTCGCCTTCGGCATGCCCATGGGGCCGGTGGAACTCGCCGATACCGTCGGGCTGGACATCTGCCTGTCGGTCACGAAAAACCTCGCGCCGTTTCTGGGCTTCGAGATTCCCGAAGTGCTGAGGAAAAAGGTCGAGGCCGGCGAGCTCGGCCGCAAGACCGGGCGTGGTTTTTATCAGTGGAAGGGCGACCGGCCGCAGAAGTCGCGCGTGCGACATCCGGCACCCGACGATGCCGCGCAACGCCTGGTGCTGCGCTACGTGCGCGAGACCCAGGCCGCGCTGCGCGACGGGGTGGTTGCCGACGCCGACCTCGCCGATGCCGGCATGATCTTCGGCACCGGATTCGCGCCGTTTCGCGGCGGCCCGCTGCGCTACGCAGGTGACGTCGGCGAGGACACGATCCGCGAGCAGCTCACGGACCTCGCCGCCCGCCACGGCGAACGCTTCGCGCCCGTGTGAGCCAATCCAAAAGCCTTGGCGAAAACCGATCTATTGAACTAAACTAACAAGACTTAGTCTGACTGGACCGGCAATGGAAACCTTCAACATTCACGACGCGAAAACGCACCTTTCACGGCTGGTCGACAAAGCCGCGAAAGGCGAACCGTTCGTGATCGCAAAGGCCGGCAAACCACTTGTGAAGGTGGTGGCGCTCGATGCACCGACGGCCTCGGAGCAACGGAGAACCGGATTCCTGGCGGGGCAGATCTCGGTGCCGGACGACTTCGACCGCATGGGCGAGTCCGAAATAGAAGATATCTTCAACGCTTCCACGTGAACCTCCTGCTCGATACCCATCTGCTGCTCTGGTCGGCGGGCGATCCCGCACGGTTGTCGGGCGAAGCGAGGGGCTTCATTGAAGATGAAAGCAATGCCTTGCACTTCAGCGCCGCAAGTATCTGGGAGATCGTGATCAAAAACGGTCTCGGTCGGCCGGACTTTCAGGTCGACACCGGGGTACTGCGCAGATGTCTTCTCGACAATGGCTACGCCGAGCTGGGTGTCACAAGTGCACACGCCATCGCGGTTGGGCGACTCGCGCCTGTCCACCGCGATCCATTTGACCGCATGCTCGTTGCGCAGGCCGAAACCGCGGGCGTGCTGTTGCTGACCAGCGACGCACGGCTGGGCGCCTATTCTGCGAATGTGCGAATCGTCTAGAGCCTCATTCGGAATTGCCTGTGAAAGACTGGACGCTTTACCCACTCCACGTTTTCATGGAACTGCGCGATCGCGCAGAACCCGTATTGAACGCAGGCGAACCACTCTCTGATTTTGTGCGGGAGTCCATGCGACTGAACATTGACCGGCGCAAAGCGCAACGCGAGTTTATTGCGCGCGGGCTTGCGCTCGACAAGGCCGGACTAGAGAGCTGCGACTATGTCTCCGCCACCGAGATGCTTGCGCGCCTGGACGCCATATTGGCGGCGACTTCCGACCTGCCGAAGAAACGGTCGCGAGATTAGTTCCGGCTAAGGCGCACTTCCTGATCTGTTACGCTCTTTCCAGCTCCGGCGGGCATTCTCGGGCACGTTCCGGCTAAGGCGCACTTCCTGATCTGTTACGCTCATCAACAACGACGAGGAGAATCCATGGGGAGTTCCGGCTAAGGCGCACTTCCTGATCTGTTACGCTCCCAACGAAACACCATGCCCACGGCCGACAAGTTCCGGCTAAGGCGCACTTCCTGATCTGTTACGCTCCAATGCGCCGGCCCATCAACCGAGGACCAGTTCCGGCTAAGGCGCACTTCCTGATCTGTTACGCTCGGCAGGCAATTCTTCCTCTACGACGACGTTGTTCCGGCTAAGGCGCACTTCCTGATCTGTTACGCTCGATGGCAGTCACGAGGGCCAAGCCGTCGGTGTTCCGGCTAAGGCGCACTTCCTGATCTGTTACGCTCAGGCTCTGCACTACACTCGTGCACATGTATGTTCCGGCTAAGGCGCACTTCCTGATCTGTTACGCTCCCAGACCGACGCCGGCATCATCATGCCGGAGTTCCGGCTAAGGCGCACTTCCTGATCTGTTACGCTCTGCGCGGTTACATGCACCGATGCCGCCACGGTTCCGGCTAAGGCGCACTTCCTGATCTGTTACGCTCAGAGTGTCGCCATCGTAACTGACGACGATGGTTCCGGCTAAGGCGCACTTCCTGATCTGTTACGCTCCGCGAGCGCTGGCGCGCGATCGTGCAGGAAGTTCCGGCTAAGGCGCACTTCCTGATCTGTTACGCTCGCCGCTCGCTGACCTGCTCGATGCAGTTGAGTTCCGGCTAAGGCGCACTTCCTGATCTGTTACGCTCCGTCCGCGCGGAAGAGTTCAACTCGATCATGTTCCGGCTAAGGCGCATTTCCTGATCTGTTACGCTCGAACCTGCCATACACGATGAGCAGCGACGCGTTCCGGCTAAGGCGCACTTCCTGATCTGTTACGCTCTCATGCGCGTCACAATACCCCCGGCATCGTGTTCCGGCTAAGGCGCACTTCCTGATCTGTTACGCTCCGCTTGCGAACACCTGCCTCCATCCGACCAGTTCCGGCTAAGGCGCACTTCCTGATCTGTTACGCTCGCAGTCCGGGCCATTCAACAATCGGAGTAAGTTCCGGCTAAGGCGCACTTCCTGATCTGTTACGCTCCATCTGGCTGCTGCGAAGCAAGAATTGCAGGTTCCGGCTAAGGCGCACTTCCTGATCTGTTACGCTCAGACCCTCAACTATGGAGCTTTACTGACGAGGTTCCGGCTAAGGCGCACTTCCTGATCTGTTACGCTCATTTCCGGATGCTGCTGGACGTCTCCGGCGGTTCCGGCTAAGGCGCACTTCCTGATCTGTTACGCTCCTTCAGATACTCGACAAACAAAGCACTCTCGTTCCGGCTAAGGCGCACTTCCTGATCTGTTACGCTCGAATTTTGCGCGGGCGTGCGGTCGATGACGGTTCCGGCTAAGGCGCACTTCCTGATCTGTTACGCTCAATCCAGTTTGTTCTCAACGGCTGGCGCCTGTTCCGGCTAAGGCGCACTTCCTGATCTGTTACGCTCCGCCACGTAAACGTCAAGCGTGCCCGCGCCGTTCCGGCTAAGGCGCACTTCCTGATCTGTTACGCTCGCGCTGCGGGCGGTCAAGCGCACCCAATAGTTCCGGCTAAGGCGCACTTCCTGATCTGTTACGCTCCCATTCGCCGGAAACCCGGCAAGGAGTTACGTTCCGGCTAAGGCGCACTTCCTGATCTGTTACGCTCCATGCGCCGCTGCAAGGGCTACTTGCCCAGGTTCCGGCTAAGGCGCACTTCCTGATCTGTTACGCTCATCCTTTGACCATGGTGTGATCCAGACCCAGTTCCGGCTAAGGCGCACTTCCTGATCTGTTACGCTCCGAGTCTGGCGCATGTTAGAAGCTCCGACGTTCCGGCTAAGGCGCACTTCCTGATCTGTTACGCTCCGCGCCCGCCATCTCCAACGCCCCGGATGGGTTCCGGCTAAGGCGCACTTCCTGATCTGTTACGCTCGGAAAGGCAGAAGGCTTGGTATGCGTCCAAGTTCCGGCTAAGGCGCACTTCCTGATCTGTTACGCTCTTGCAGGCCATTGGCAAGGTGCTGCGCCACGTTCCGGCTAAGGCGCACTTCCTGATCTGTTACGCTCGAACAAACTTGATCTGTTGCTGGTGATTCAGTTCCGGCTAAGGCGCACTTCCTGATCTGTTACGCTCAGATGGCCGATTATACTATTGGAGATATAAGTTCCGGCTAAGGCGCACTTCCTGATCTGTTACGCTCTGGGAATGCCCGTTGTGAAGCGGGTCATTCGTTCCGGCTAAGGCGCACTTCCTGATCTGTTACGCTCATCGCCTAGGTTGAAGCGTGCGCGCGAGCAGTTCCGGCTAAGGCGCACTTCCTGATCTGTTACGCTCAGGATGCCGATGTGGTCGTCCGGCAGCCGAGTTCCGGCTAAGGCGCACTTCCTGATCTGTTACGCTCCGGCCCGCGGCAAGCCCCTGTTCTGGCAGGGGTTTTCGCCGCGGAGACGGGGATAAAACTGCGTCACTTGCCTCAGAACAACTGGAACTGGTCGGGGTTTTTCAGCGGTTTCTGGCGCTTTCGCCGCTCGAACCGGACGATGCCCTGATACTGCTTGTCGGTGAAATACAGGCAGTAGACCTTGCCACCGGGCGGTAGTACGGATTTTACCCTTCGCGTCCAGGTGTCGGCCTGTTCGCGCCCCTCCACAAAGCGCAGGTACACGGAAAACTGGCAACGCTCGAAGCCAAAATCGAGCAGATCATTGCGAAAGTCGTTGGCCGCCTTGCGGTTTTCCGCCGTGTCGACCGGCAGGTCGAACATCACCAGCATCCACATCAGCCGATAGGCGCACAGCGGCGGGGCCGCACGCGGATCGTCACGAGGTTTCCGCGTCCCGCTCGGTTTCGTCATGTTCGTCGTCCCACAACGATGCAATCACATCCCGCCCAGGCGGCGGCAGGACCAACTCCTTTGCTTGCGCCTCGTAACACTGCGCGAGCGAGACGCACAGCCGCTGAATCACGATCGTGACCGGGCTGACACCCTGAACGACATGCAGGCTGCGCACCGGCAGGCGTGCCAATGCACGCTTGACCAGCGGGGTGAGGTCGCGCTGACCGCCATCCCAAAGCCTGCGCACCCAGGCATCCACCAACGGCCGGAAGGGTTCCATGAGGTCATCGACCAATCGCATGGAATTGCCCTCGTTCGCGTGGTGCAAGGGAATTCCGGGGTGCAGCCCAGCCGCCATGAGCTGTCGGGCGACCGTCGCCCGAAGGATCGTATAGCCGTAGTTCAGCAACAGATTCTGGTCACCACCGTGGCGCCTGCGGCGGAAATCGCCACCGAACAGCTGAGACCAGTAAAGCCGTGCGGCCTGGCCTTCCACATTGGAGGGGTCGCCGGCACGCACGGCTCGGACCATTCTTAACAGGGGCGCCGGCGGCCCGTCGAACAGGTCCACGACCGCAGCCTGCATGCCGATCTTTGCCTGTACGACCTGCTTCCATAAGCGTTTGCGCATGGGCAGCGAGGCGGCCAATTGTGCGTCCATACGCGCAGCTTGGCGATGATGGCTTTCGACCGGCCACAACATCGCCACCGGGCGATGATTCGCCCCGCAAAGCACGAACGGGCAGCCGCGTTCAGCCAGCGCCACCAGCAAGTTGTTGCTGTAGCTGAGCCCGTGGCCATTGCCGATCAGCGCGGCAATGTCGTCGATCGGCGTGCGGGCAACCTCTCCGCCACCGTGATTGACGACCAGAAAGCCACGATCCAGCGACAGGTAACGCCCCGCCCCCGCGACCTCGACGACGCGACCGATCACGATTGGCCCTTGAAGCCAGGGTCATTCACGTAGCCGAGGACATCGACCCCTACAACCCTCGCTCTCAAAGGTCCGAGCCGACTTGGCGCGACCCTTAGATAGTTAAACGGGTCGGCCTTGGCTCGATCACGCGCATCTACGTTACTCTCACAGTGTGGGGCCAGCGCAATAATGCCGGCTGAAATTTTTACCACGCGATAGACCACCCGGTTTTGATCGATCTCCAGCGCCAACAGATCGTCCTTCCTGAGCCGAAACATGAACCTGCGCCCCTGCACATCCGGCGCCCTGCGCAAATCGAACCCCGGCTGATTGGCCTCGAAAACGGTCACGATTTCGCCGGTCCACTTGCCGTTTTCCAACTCGAAAATGTCGTAACAGTAGTTCGCGTCGCCCTTGACGTAGCGATAGGCCGCTCCCGTGCGACGATCGTGAATCGCGATGGCCTTAAGCCTTTCGTGAAGCTGGACACGCCGGATGCCGGTCTGCTGTGAATACGCCAACAGCGCGGCCTTGACCTCTTTGCCGCTGGAAAGCGGCGAGAGCAGTGTCGTCAGCCGGCTCTGAAGATTCGCATCTGCGAGTTTCTGGAGATCGGCGACGGACGAAAGGCTCTCGATCGGAACGAAGTGGGCAAGCAGCGGATTGCCGCGTTTGTCCTCCGGCCCGCGCAGGCCGTAGTTAGTCTCATTGTGCAGGCTGCCCTCGGTCCCATGGTCCGGGCGATGTGAAACCACAACCTTGTTCAGTACGGCGCCCAGATCCTCGCGAAAGGTCGGCCACGGCGGTTCCAACTCCGCCAGCAGACGATTCTCGCCCATGGACTCGGCCCTCGAAGCCGCAGTCGCCAGTCGCTGGATGGTGCTGCGACTGCATTGCCCAACCACTGCTGCATCCAGCGCATGATGACGGTGGTCGTCCCGGTTCTTGCGATTGTCATCGGACAGCAGCGAGTTCAGCCCCCAGCGCCCGCGCAACATTGCCGTCAGCCGGCCGCTGGACACCCAGACCTTGTCCTTGTGGCAGATGTAGCTCAGGTATTGCTTGGCAACCCTGCTCAGATACGCCGTGTCCGTGATGTGCCGATCGAGAAAACTGCGTTCGCCCAAAAACTCATCGAGCGCGTTTTCGCGGAACAACAGCGCCTTACGGCCCGGCAGGTGCGCGGCGCGTTCCTCGATCGCTTCCCAGCTGTAGCCTGAGGGGGAGTGACCGAAGGCTTCGAACGGCGTCTTGTTGCCCTTTGCCCGATTTGCCGCACGTGTACACAGCACCTTGTTGCCAATTCCATCGTGCAGCGACTTCGAAAACGGCAGGATGTGGTCCATCTCAATCTCATCGCTGAACAACATGGCCTTGCTGATCTGTGTGCCACTGTAGACGCAGTCGCGCACCATGGCATCGTCAGCGCCGAGCTCCTCCCAAAGTCGGAGCTTCTCGCGGTTCACGCGGGTCGGCGTTCTACCTAGCCGCCGTAGTTCCGCGCCGTACTCCTCGTTTCGCGCCTGGTTATCGGCCTGTTCGCGTTGGATTTCGCGGCGACGTTGGCCGGAAAGACCAAACTCTCGAGCGAGTTCCACGATGATTTCAGCGGGCGGTCCAAACCGCTTCGCGAGCGCATTCACGAGCTGGCGCAGCTGGTTCAGGCCAATGTGGACGGTGGGATTCGCGATCTTTCCCCACAGCCGTTCGTCGTCATTTTTGGCGGTTGGGGTGGGTGAGGTGTAGCCCTGCAAGATCTCGCCGTAGTACGGAAGACGGTCAAAGATTTCGCCGGTATGGAACGCCGAGTGGTGCGCATATCCCGCGTTTTGAACCGCCACGTCGTAGGTAACGACATCGGCCTCCAATGCAGGAATGATCTTCTGCAAAGCCTTTCGGCTCAGACTCCCATAGTCATCGGGCAGGACGATACCGGCAATACGCTCGGCCTGCGCGCTGGACAGTTTGAATGGCAATTTCGCCATGCCGGCGATGAACTCACGCTCATGCGGGTGCGGCCGAGCCAGATACTCCACCTCGCTCAGGTTTTCTGGCAATGCGAGGAGGGCCTCAACAAGGCGATCATGCTGATCGGCCCTTTGGACAAGAAGCGCAAGCCCCTCCTGCTGCTCGGGCGTTAATTCAAACCACTGATCTCCAAGCGCATCTGGATCAGCGAACGAAGCAGCCACAGCATCGCCTTTGAGCCCTTTACGCTTCTCCGACTCCAGGTTGAAGGATTTGGCGTTTCGCAGGCCCGCCGCCTTCGCCAGCGCCGAGAAGCTGGCCTGCTTCGCCTCGGCGCCGAGCAATTCAAGCATCGCGTTGCGTTCACCCAAGGTAAGCGGACGTTGCCCTATCCCCTCGCGGACACGAAGGTTATTCAGTTCCTGCAACATGCGGAACCGTTGCTGAAGCGGCGAACACAGTGGCGCACGATATTCATCCCGCTCGAACTGGCAACGGCCAGGCATCACCGGGCGAAGCCTGCGCTGGAACAGGATGGTCTCTCGAAGGGTTCGTTGCAGTTGATCCGTCAATAGCTCAGGGTGGTGTTTGCGTTGGGCCTCCCAAAGCGAGTCGAATTCGCGCTCCACCATGGCCCTTTGCAGATAGAGCACGTAGCCGCCATCCGAAGAGCGCCGCGCCCGTACCGGCGATCGCTCGGCATGTTGCTGGGCCAGGTACTCACCCACCGTTCGGCAACCTGCCGTACGTATCCGGTCCTCCAGCGCCTTGATTGCCTCGGTGACCTTGCCAGTTTCCTTTTCCCGCTCGGTATCGCCGCGATCCTTGCGGCTGCTTCGAAACCCGCGCTTGCGCGCAAGATGGTAGATCGCCCGGCCAAGCTCGTGCGGGCTCAGCTGCTCATCCAGACCCCGCGCGCGAAGCTCGTAGGGGTCAAGCTTCTGGAGCTCCTTGCGGTCGGGTTCGTCTGCCGGCATGAGCCCATGTCGAACCAGATGCTCCAGCAGTCGTTTGCGGCGTTTCAGGACGCGGTCGCGTCGACGCCGCGCCTGCCGCGCCAGGCGACGATCCGCTGCCTTGGATGCGAGTGTTTTAGCCTGACGGCCGTCGGAAAAGATCCGCACGCCCGCCCGTCGGATGGACTCAGGCTCGCCGCTGTCAGCAAGCCTGTACACACACCAGCCTAATGATGTGACCCCGAGGTCCAATCCCAGTCTGTAGTTGATTCTTGCCACTCCGTGCCTCCCTATTGACCAAATAACAACGCCTGCGCTAGGCTGAAATCGCACTAGCAGATCAGGAAGTGCGCTTTATCCGATAACAAGCTGATGCTGTTAAAGGCTAAATGCATCAAATCCGGAAGCCGGCCTCGCGCCGGCTTCTGTCTTTATAGCCTTCCCCGAACGAACACGACAAGCCCCCCCCAGAGGTCGCGCTTGAGTTGCGTCAAGTGATTGGGGGGCCCGCCGGCAATCAACGCCAGAGCCAGGCTTAACGCCGTCGCCCGTGGTGTACGGCAGCGCTTACCGGCCAAGGTCTGAGCCCGGCCTCGGCCACACATGCGGGACCACGCCCGGCAGCGCGCGGGCGTATCATTTGTTGCTCTCGGCCAAGGAGTATCCGCCCCGATGATCACGAGCCTGAATCGCGCTGCGTTCGTTCTTCTGTCGGCACTCGCCACGGGCTGTGCGACCAGCCCGACCGGTCGCCAGCAGTTCATGCTGATTTCGCCGGAACAGGCGATCTCGTCGAGCGCCGAGGCCTACGTGCAGACGCTCGCGCCCCTCGAGAAACAGGGCAAGGTCGATTCGAATGCGGTGACCAGCGAGCGCGTGCGCACGATCACCGGGCGCATCGTGACCGAAGCCGTTGCCAAGTTTCCGAACACGCGCGACTGGGCGTGGAGCGTGAAGGTGATCGACGATCCGGAGACCGTCAACGCATGGTGCATGGCCGGCGGCAAGATGGCCGTCTACACCGGGCTGCTTGAGAAGGTGAAACCCACCGACGACGAACTCGCGCAGGTCATGGGCCACGAGATCGCGCACGCGTTGGCGAATCACACGGCAGAGAAGATGTCGGTTGCGCTGGCCTCGTCTGCGGCGGTCGCGGGCGTTGCGATTGCCGCGAGCGATTCGCGCTATGCGGGTGCGGCACTCGCGGGGGCCTCGCTGGCCGCGGCGCTGGCGATCAAGTTGCCGAATTCGCGTACCGCCGAGACCGAGGCCGACGAGATCGGCATCGAACTCGCCGCGCGCGCCGGCTACGATCCGCGTTCGGCCGTGACGCTCTGGGAGAAGATGGGCAAGGTCGGCGGCAAGCGGGTTCCCGAATTCGTCAGCACGCATCCGGCGCCCGAGAATCGTCAGGAACGGCTGGGCAAGCTCGCGCCGAAGATGATGCCCTTCTACCAGGAACGCAAACCGCACCCGATCCATCCACTCGAATGAGCGGCCCGCGCGGCGTCTTGCGTCGGGCATCACGCCGGGCATTGGCTTGCGCAGTGTTCACGCTGGCCGCGACCGCCCGCGCGGACCTGGACGAAGCGTTCACAAGCGCTCTCGTCGCCGCCGCGATGGAACGCACGCGGCATTCGGTCGCTTATGACGGCAGCTATCGCCGGATCGATTATCCGAACGGCGATGTGCCCGGCCACACCGGTGTGTGCACGGATGTGGTCATCCGTTCGTATCGCGCGCTCGGCATCGATCTGCAACAACTCGTGCACGAGGACATGCGGTCGAACTTTGACGCGTATCCGTCGCGCCGCATCTGGGGCCTGACGCGACCGGATCCGAACATCGATCACCGGCGCGTGCCGAATCTACAGGCGTTCTTCAGGCGGGCCGGCGCTGCGCTGCCGGCGAGCAACAGCGCAACGGACTACCTGCCCGGCGATCTCGTCACGTGGATGTTGCCCGGCAATCTGCCGCATATCGGCGTGGTGGTCGAGCAACGATCAGACGATAAACGACGCCCGCTGATCGTCCACAACATCGGATCGGGCCCGGCGCTGGCCGATGTGCTGTTCGCCTATCCGGTGACGGGGCACTACCGCTTTCGAGTGAACTGACGCGTTCAGCAGGCTGTCAGGCGGCAACCGGAGTACGCGCCGGCTCGATGTAACGCTCGCGTTTCTGTGCACGGATGCGCGCGGTCTCGACCAGGATGAACGCGTCGACGCAGTCGCCGAAGTCCGGGTCCACACCAAAGTCCAGGAAGCGCACGCCACCCGCTTCGCACAGTTCACTGTATTGCTTGAACAGCGTCGGCACCTGCAGGCCGTAGTGACCAAGCTGTTCCTTCAGGCGTCTGAAATCAGCTGCGTAGTCGCCGCCGCCGAAGGCCTGTGCCGCGTGCAGATGTTCTTCGCTCGTCAGGCGGTACGGGCGGGTTGTCGCGACCAGCCCAGTGTCGTCGCCGAAGTACAGGGAATAAAACCGCATCAGCAGGGCGCGCGCGCCGGCCGGGAAACTGTTCGGAATCGTCAGCGGCCCGAACAGATACTCGACCTCGGGATGCCGAGCCAGATATGCGCCGATACCCTGCCACAGATAGTCCAGCGCGCGACTGCCCCAGTAACGCGGCTGCACGAAGCTACGCCCCAGCTCGATCGCATGGCCGAGATAGGCACCGAACCGGTCGGTGAACGGAAACAGCGAATTCGTATAGAAACCTTCGCGGCCGTGCTCGCTCATGATCGATCGGCTCTCGCCGATGCGATAGGCGCCGACGATCTCGAGCGCTTCCTCATCCCACAGCACGATGTGGCGATACCAAGTGTCGAAGACATCCAGATCGCGCCGCCTGCCGGTGCCCTCGCCGACCTTGCGGAAGCTGATCTCGCGCAGCCGGCCGATCTCGCGCAGCACGGCGGAATCGGGTGTGGGCTCAAAGAGCAGGATGCGCTTGCCATCGCCGGTCTGACCGAGCACGGCGGCGGCACGCAGCTCCGATTTCAGCGCCTGGCGGCTTTCCGGATGGGCGATCGCCTTCTCGGTCCGGAGCAGGCCCTTGCGTCCCGCGCCAATCCGGTAGACGTGCTTGCGCACCAACGCACACTGCGCCTTGGTCGACAGGCCGCGCGGCTCCAGTGCCTCGGCGGGAATCAGTTCGCCGACGCGGATCGGCATGTGGCCGGTGCGGTTGTAGAACATCTCGCGCACCAGCAGCGCGGTGGACAGCGGCCGCGCGAGCATGGATGCCGTGTAGAACAGTGCCGAATTGCGGGCCTGCAGATAGACGGGCAACACCGGCGCGCGTGCCTTGCGGGCAAAGCGCAGGAATCCGGCGCGCCAGCGCGCATCGCGCAGGCCCTGCGGTCGCAGGCGGGAGACCTCCCCGGCCGGAAACACGATGACGGCCTGCTCGTTCCCAAGCGCCTCGCTGACCGCGCCAATCGCGCCACGACCGATGCGCCCGCCCATGTTGTCGACCGGAATCAGCAAGCGCCGCATCGGCTCGAGCTGCCAGAGCATGTCGTTGGCGAGCACGCGCACGTCACGGCGCACCTCGCCGACCATGCGCAGCAGACCCAGCGCATCGAGACCACCGAGCGGGTGATTCGCCACGATGACCACCCGCCCCTGCGCCGGCACGTTGCGCCGGTCGGCGTCGGTTACCGAGTAGGAGAAGTCGAAATGGTCGAGCACGCGCTCGACGAACTCGAAGCCCTGCAGGTGGCCGTTGTCGGCCATCAAGGCGTTGACCTCGCGCTCGCGCAGAACGCGGCGCAGGACGGCGACGAAAGGCACCCGCAGGCCGCCCGAGGCGCGCCCGAAGGTGCGCGGAAATTTCTCGGCCAGCGCCTGTTCGACGTCGATCATTCGCCAGCCCCTTGACCCGCCGCATCACGGCCGGACACATCCAGTCTCAGCATGTGGCAGAGGATCGGGGCATGCAGTGAAGCCGCCGTTACGACGCAATGAATTCCCGATGACAGAACCTCGCGGCGTAGTTCCGGTCACAGCGCTTGCAGCCTCCGCGCCCGGCACTACAATGGCCCCCCCTCCCGAGAACCCGAGACACGATGGCGAAACGATCCAACGTCGAGAAGGCTGAGTCCGTCTCGGTCAGCCCCGAGCAGACCGCCTTCGCCGAACTCGGCGCCGCGCTGTCGGCCCGCGTCGTCGGTCAGCCGCTGCTGATCGAGCGCCTGCTGATCGCGCTGCTCGCCGACGGCCACCTGCTGGTCGAGGGCGCGCCGGGCCTGGCAAAAACCACCGCCATCAAGGTGCTCGGCGAGCATCTGGAGGCCGACTTCCACCGCGTGCAGTTCACCCCGGACCTGCTGCCGGCCGACCTGACCGGCACGGACGTATTCCGGCCGCAGACCGGCGCGTTCGAGTTCCAGCACGGGCCGCTGTTCCACAACCTGATGCTGGCCGACGAGATCAACCGCGCGCCGGCCAAGGTGCAGTCCGCCCTGCTCGAAGCGATGGCCGAGCGCCAGATCACCGTGGGTGCGCACAGCTACGCGCTGCCCGAGCTGTTCCTGGTCATGGCGACGCAGAACCCGATCGAGCAGGAAGGCACCTATCCGCTGCCGGAAGCGCAGCTCGACCGCTTCCTGATGTACGTGCGCATCGGCTATCCGGCGCTGGATGCCGAGCGCGAGATCCTGCGCCTGGCCCGCGAGGAGGCCAACGGCCAGCTCGACGGCAAAGGCGGCCAGGCCTCCGGCGTGCGCGTCGACCAGCGCACGATCTTCGCCGCACGCAAGGCCGTGCTCGGCCTGCATGTGTCGGACGCACTCGAGGAATACCTGCTGCAGCTCGTGCTCGCGACGCGCAGCCCCGGCGAGTGGGGCGAAGACCTCGCGCGCTGGGTGCGCTTCGGCGCATCGCCACGCGCATGCATCGCGCTGGAGCGCTGTGCGCGGGCCCGCGCCTGGCTCGCCGGCCGCGACTACGTATCGCCGGAGGACATCCAGGCGCTCGCCCCGGACGTGCTGCGCCACCGCATCCTGCTGACCTTCGAGGCCGAGGCCGACGGCGTCAGCTCCGATACGCTGGTCGCCGAACTGGTGCGCCGCGTGCCGGTGCCGTGAGTCCGGGTCCGCTTCCCGCCGCGCCCACGCCGGTCAACGACGGCGTACACCTCGACAACGCCCGCCTGATCGCGCTGCGACGCCGCGCGGGCGTGGTGCTGACCCGGCCGCGCGCCTGTCCGGACGCCGGCCAGTCCGGCAACTACGCCTCGCCGTTTCGCGGACGCGGCATGGACTTCGAGGAGACGCGCGTCTACCAGGCCGGCGACGACGTGCGCCACATCGACTGGCGCGTGACCGCGCGCAGCGGCATTCCGCATACCAAGCTGTATCGCGAGGAACGCGAGCGCCCGGTGCTGTTTTTCGTGGACGTCGGCCGCTCCATGCGCTTTGGCACACGCCGCGCGTTCAAGTCCGTCGCCGCCGCCGAGGCCGCGGCGTTTCTGGCCTGGTCGGCCGTCGCGCTCGGTGACCGGGTCGGCGGCATCGTCGCCAGTGACGGGGTGCATCGCGAACTGTCACCGCGCCCGCGCACCCGCGGGGCGATTGCGTGGATCCGCGCGCTCGTCGACGTGCACGAAGCGCCCCTCGCCAACACCGGCGGACGCGCCGTCGCGCCGCTCGAACGTTTCGCCCGCATTGCACGACCGGGCAGCCTGAGCGTGATCCTCAGCGACTTCCTGAACCTCGGCGACCTGGACCGCTGGCTCGCCCGGCTCGCCGAACACACCGACCCGGTGCTAGTGCAGGTCTACGATCCGGTCGAGGCACGCGCGCCGCGACCGGGCATGTACTGCATCGGCGATGACGACCGGCGCATCGTGCTGGACACCACGGATCGCTCAGTGGTGCGCGACTACGAGGCGCTGTTCGCGGCCCGCCAGCGCGCGCTGGTCGGCCTGTGCCGCAAGTTCGGCGCGCGGTTTGTGACGCTGGAGACCGGCGCCGACGTCTCCGTGGCCCTGCGTAGCGGGCTGGCCTGTCCGCTGGCATCGACCTGGCGCGCGGCATGAATCCGACCGATGCGCTCGCCGGACTGCGCGACATCCATCTGCCCACCCCGCCGGGCTGGTGGCCACCGCCGCCCGGCTGGTGGTTCGTCGCGCTCGTCGTGCTCGCGCTGGCGGTCTGGGCAGCCTGGCGGTTTTCGGTCCGGGCGCGCTGGCAGGCGCGCTTTGCGCGTCATGAACTGCGCGTGATGCTGCACCGATACGAGCGTCGTGGCGATGCACAGGCCTTCGCAACCGGCGTATCGCGACTGCTTCGCCGCTTCGCGCTGGCACGCTGGCCACGGGAACGGGTCGCAAGCCTGAGCGGCGCGCAGTGGATCGCCTTTCTGGATGCGACCGGCGGCGGATTCAGTCAGGCCGGCGCGGCCGCCATTGCGCATGCCCCGTACGCCAGGCCAAGTGGCGACATCGACGCCCGCGCGCTGTATGCCGCCGCCTACCGCTGGGTGAAACGCAACGCGGGGCGCGCGCGATGATTGAGTTCGCCTGGCCGTGGATGTTCGGGCTGCTGCCGCTGCCGGCGCTGGTCTGGGTGATCCTGCCGCCGGCCAGCGGCGCGGAGGGCGCGGTGGTGCGCATGCCCGCGTTCGATCCGGTCGCACGCATCGCCGGTGATGCCGCCCGTCGCGCGGCCGGGCCGCGCCGCGTGCTGGCCGCAGCCCTGCTGGTCTGGGCGCTGCTGGTGCTGGCGGCCGCCCGGCCGCAGTGGCTCGGCGAGCCCCTGCCGACGGCCCAGGCCGGTCGCGACCTGATGCTGGCCGTCGACCTCTCGGCGAGCATGAAGCGCGCGGACTTCGAGGAGGAAGGCGAACCGCTGAACCGCCTGGAGATCGTCAAGCGCGTCGCGCGCTCGTTCATCGAGGCCCGCAGCGGCGACCGCGTGGGGCTGATCCTGTTCGGCAGCCGCGCCTACCTGCAGGCGCCGCTGACCTTCGACCGGATCACCGTGCGCCAGCTGCTCGACGAAGCCGAAATCGGCCTGGCCGGGGACGCGACCGCGATCGGCGATGCCATCGCGCTCGGCGTCAAACACCTCGATGCCGTGCCAAGCGGCGAACGCGTGCTCGTGCTGCTGACCGACGGCCGCAGCACCGCCGGCGCGATCGAACCCGAAACGGCGGGCGAACTCGCGCGCGATCATGGCGTGCGCATCTACACCGTCGGGCTCGGCGCCGAACGCATGCTGGTCGACGGCTTTCTCGGCCGGCGCATCGTCGACCCGTCACGCGACCTCGACGAGGAACTGCTCGAGCGCATCGCCCAGATGACGTCCGGTCGCTATTTCCGCGCCCGGGATGCCGGCGCCCTGCGCGAGGTGTACGCCGAGATCGACCGCCTGGAACCGCGTGCCGGTGACGATGCCGTGTTCCGGCCCGTCGACGAGCTGTATGTCTGGCCGCTCGGCGTGGCGCTCGCGCTCGCGGGGGCGCAGCAGGCCTGGCTGGTGCGCCGCCGGCGCCATGTGCTGCGCGCGCCGAACGCAGCCCAGCCGACATGATCGTGCCCGACGATTTCCACTTTCTGCGCCCGGCGTGGCTACTCGCGCTGCTGCCGCTGGGCTGGCTGATCGTCAACCGCTGGCGGGTCATGCGGCTGAGCGGCGACTGGTCGCGCGTGGTCGAATCCCATCTGCTCGGCCACATCCTGCTCGGCGGCACACGCGGTCGTGCCAGCGGCGGACTGTCCATCGCCCTGCTCGCGATCGTCTGGCTGCTCGGGGTGCTGGCGGCGGCCGGGCCGACGTGGACACGGCTGCCCGCGCCGGCCCTGCGGCTCGACGAGGCGCGCGTGATCGTGCTGGACCTGTCGCCGTCGATGCGCGCCGGCGACCTTGCGCCGGACCGGCTGATCCGCGCGCGCTACAAACTGCTCGACCTGCTCGAACGCACGGCCGAAGGCCAGGTCGCCCTGGTGGTGTTTTCGGGCGACGCCCACGTCGCCGTGCCACTGACCGATGACGTCGAGACGATCCGCGCGATCGTGCCCGTGCTCGAACCCGGCATCATGCCGCTCGGCGGCAGCGAGCTCGACGCGGGCCTGAAACTCGCCGCGACCCTGCTCGAACGCAGCGGCGGCCCGGGGCGGGTGGTCGTGATCACCGACGGCGTTGCCAACGGCGCCGCGGCGCAGGAGCAGATCGAGGCGCTTGCGGCCAACGGCCATCGAGTCGCGATCCTCGGTGTCGGCACCGAGGCCGGCGCGCCGATCCCGGACGGTGGCGGCGGATTTCTGAAAGACGCCGCGGGCGCCGTGGTCGTGCCGGGTCTGGATTCGGCGGGGCTCGCGAGTCTGGCCGGTATCGGCGGCGGTCCGTACCTGCCGATCAGCGCCGACGACAGCGATGTGCGCCGGCTCGCGCAGTGGCTGGCCCCGGATGCGCGGCGGGCCGAGTGGCGTGCCGTCGCCGAACGCCAGATCGACCGCTGGGACGATGCCGGTGCCTGGCTGGTGCTCGTGCTGCTGCCGTTCGCGCTGGCGCGGTTCCGCCGCGGCCTGTTGCCGGCAATCGCGATCATGGTCCTCTGCGCGGGCCCGCGCGAGTCACTGGCCTTCGACTGGGTGGACTGGTTCTCCCGAGCGGACCAGCGCGCCGCAGCCGCGCTGCTCGAGGGCGACCCGGCCGCCCCCGAGGTATTCAGGGATCCGGACTGGCGCGCCGCGGCGAACTACCGCGGCGAGAACTTCGACGAAGCCCTGAAAGGTTTTCGGCGCGAAGGCGAGCCCAGCGCGGACCGCCACTACAACGCCGGCAACACGCTTGCCCATCTGGGGCGCTATCGCGAGGCGCTGGGTGCCTACGACGAGGCGCTCAAGCTCAACCCCGACATGCAGGACGCCCTGCACAACCGGTTGATCGTCGACGAGCTGCTGCGCCAGCAACAGCCCGACCAGAACGACCCGCAGGGCCAGCCGGACGAAGCCGGCACCGGTTCTGGCGATCAGGGCAAACCGCAGCAGCCCTCCGACCAGCAGGGGCAGCAAGGGCAGGCATCGGGCGCGGACGCCCAGCGCGGGACAGACACCGACCGATCCAAGGGCCAGGACGCGTCGTCAGCGGGCGCGGCGCAGGAACAACCGCCGGGCCAGCCGCAATCCGGGCAGGACGAATCACAGCCTGCCGCGGCCCAGTCAAGCGCGGACGGCGACCCTGCGCACGGCGCACAGCAATCCGCCGGCACGGATCCGTCGAACGAGCCGCCGACCGGGGGCAGCCGCTCCGCGGACCGAGGCGATGCCAGCGGCGGCGAGCCGCTCTACCGCAGCCTGCCGGACGACCCCGGCGGCCTGCTGCGCGAAAAATTCCGCCGCCAGACCGTACGTCGGCGTCAGCTCGAAGCCCACGGTCTGGAGACCCGGGAATTGCAACCATGGTGAAACGCCTGCTGTTCGGTCTGCTGTTGTGGCTGTCGGCGAACCTCGCCGCGGCCGCGCTCACGGCCGAGGTCGACCGCCGCGAGCTCGCGTTCGGGGACACCCTCACGCTGGTCGTGGACCTGCGCGACGGGCAGGTCGGCGGCGAGCCCGATCTGCGCGCGCTGGAACAGGATTTCGAGATCCTCGGCAGTGCGACCCAGCAGTACATGCAGAGCATCAACGGCCGCACCCAGCGCGGACTGCGCTGGCAATACACGCTGGCACCGCGGCGGGCCGGTCAGCTGACCATTCCGGCACTCGCACTGGGCAGCCAGCAGACCGCGCCGATCGTGCTGACGGTGCGCGACGCCCCGGCGGACCAGCGCAGCGACGAGGTCTGGGTGGAGACGGTCGTCGATCGCACGAACCCCCACGTCGGCGAACAGGTCATCGTCGCCGTGCGCATCTTCACGTTGCGACGGATCAGCGGTGGCGAGCTGAGCGATCCGCCGGTCAGCGGTGCGACGCTCGAGTCGCTCGGCGAGGACCTGCATTACCAGACCCGCCGCGGCGAGCAGAACTACGCCGTCATCGAACGGCGGTTCGCACTGTTCCCACGTACGCCAGGCCGGATCGAGATCGGCCCCGCCGTGTTCGACGGCAGCGTCGTCGCGCCGGCCCAGCGGCCGAGCAGCGGCTGGGGCATCCCGGGCTTTTTCGATCAGACCCGCCGCCTGCGCCGACGCAGCGAGCCGGTGGCGCTGGAGGTGCGGCCGGCACCGGTCGGCGCGGGCTGGCTGCCGGCGGAGGAACTCGCGCTCGAGGAACGCTGGGAACCGGCGGCCGGCGAGCCGATCGCCGTGGGCCGCCCCGTCACCCGCACGGTGACGCTGCGTGCGACGGGCCTGTCGCCGCTGCTGATTCCCGACCTGACGGCCGACGCGCCGGATGGCGTCCGCGCCTTCGCCGAGCCGGTGCAGACCGAACAGCGTGCGACCCGCGACGGCATCGCCGTTGAGGCCCGCCGTTCGATTGCCTACATCGCCAACGCGGCCGGTCAATATCGGCTGCCGCCGATCGCGCTGCGCTGGTGGGATGCCGGCGACAAGGCGTGGCGCGAGGCCAACCTGCCGGCGCGAACGATCACGGTCGAACCCGCCGCGATTGCAAGCGGCGCGGCGCCGCCGGCGCCAGTGGCGGTCGCGGAACGCCCGACCGCCGAAGCCGCCAGCGCCCGGTCGGACGCCCCGCTCGATCGGGTCCGCGCTTGGCTGGACGATCTGAGGCTGTGGCGTGTACTGGCCGCCGTTGGCTTTGCGCTGTGGCTGCTCGCGCTCTGGGGCTGGTGGCGCGCACGGCGGTCGCGCGCGGCGACGGGCCGCGCCCGACCGGTCGCCGCCACGACCGGCCGCGTCAGTCTGGAGCGCATCGCACGCGCGGCCCGCGACAACGATCCGGGCGCCGCGCAGACCGCCTGGCTCGACTGGGCCGCCGCGCGCTGGCCGCAGGACCCGCCGCGCAATCTGCGCGCGCTGGCCGCGCGCCTCGACGATACCCGCGCCGCCGCGGCCCTGATCGCGCTCGATGGTTTGCGCTATGGGCCGGCCGGCGACCGCTGGGACGGCGCCGCGCACTGGCGCGCCGTGCGTTCGGTCGCCCCGGCCGACCGTCCCGCGTCCAAGCGCAGCGAATGGCTGCCGCGGCTCTACCCCAATGGCTGAGGCTGGACAGTCCGCAGCGGGCTCTCGCAAAATCGCCCGCGTAGCCATGCGCCCACTGATTTCCGGTTTCGTGCTGATCCTTGCCACGGCGGCTATTGCGCCGCTCGCGTGGGCGCAGTCGCGCGGCGCATTCGAACTCGACGCACCAAGCCACGGCTCGGACAAGTTCGAAGATCCCGAGCCCTGGCGCGAGCGCACGCCGGGCGTAATGCCCGAAGCGCCTCGCGAGGAAAACCTGGTCGAGATCGTCCCGCTGGAGAACGATCCGGACTTCCGCTATTTCGTCGATCTGGCGTCGTTGAGCCTCGATTCGGACTACGTCTACCGGCTCACGCTGGTATCGCGTTCGCGCTCGGGGTTCGACAACGCGGAGTATCTCGGCATCCGCTGTTCGTCCAGTGAAATGCGCGAGTACGGCTGGCTCAAGCGCAGCGGCCAGTGGTATGAGCGCGCCAACAGCGAGTGGCGTCGGCCACTGAGCAATGCCTACGGCCGCAAGGCGTTGATCGCCGATGGCCTGCTGTGTTTCCGCTCACAGCCACGTCGTATCGAACAGGCCCGCCATTCGCTGCGCAGCGACAGCGGCCGAATCCCGCGCGAACCGGCCAACACGAAGCTGTTCGACTGGTAATGGCGGGCGGCTCCTATACCGCCCGGGACATCGATGTCCTGTCCGGGCTGGACCCGGTGCGCAAGCGCCCGGGCATGTACACCGATACCAGCCGGCCGAACCATCTCGCCCAGGAAGTCATCGACAACAGTGTCGACGAGGCACTCGCCGGCCACGCCCGCACGATCGAGGTGATGCTGTATCGCGACGGCTCCTGCGAGGTTCGCGACGACGGCCGCGGCATGCCCGTGGATATTCACCCCGAACACAGGATCAGCGGCATCGAACTGATCCTCACGCGGCTGCACGCCGGCGGCAAGTTCAACGATCGCAACTACCGGTTCTCCGGCGGCCTGCACGGCGTTGGCGTATCGGTGGTCAATGCACTGTCACAGCGGCTCGAGGTGAAGGTGCGGCGCGACGGGGCCGAACACGTCATGCAGTTTGCCGGCGGCGAACCGGCCTCGAAGCTCGAAACAACCGGCAAGGTCGGGCGCACGAATACGGGTACGGAACTGCGTTTCTGGCCTGACCCGAAATACTTCGACAGCCCGAAGTTCGCGCCGGCCCGCCTGAAGCATCTGCTGCGCGCAAAGGCCGTGCTGTGCCCGGGCCTGACCGTGCGCTGGTACGACGAGGCCGCCGACGAGCGCCTGGAATGGCGTTATGCGACCGGGCTGGCGGATTACCTGCGCGAGTCACTCGGCGACCACAAGGGCATGCCGGACCCACCGTTCACCGGCGATTTCAGCGGCAACGAGGAAGCCGCCGAATGGGCGCTGTGCTGGGTGGACTCCGGCGACGAGACACTCGCCGAGAGCTACGTGAACCTGATCCCGACGCCGGCCGGCGGTACGCACGTCAACGGCCTGCGCGCGGGACTGGCCGACGCCGTGCGCGAGTTCTGCGAGTTCCGCAGCCTGACCCCGCGCGGGGTGCGCATCGCGCCCGAGGACGTCTGGGACGGCGTCGCGTATGTGCTTTCCGTGCGCCTGCATGACCCGCAGTTCGCCGGCCAGACCAAGGAGCGGCTGGGTTCGCGCGAGACCGCAGCGTTCGTCTCCGGCGTCGTCAAGGACGCTCTGGGGCTGTGGCTGAACCGGCACATCGCCGAAGGCGAGGCGATCGCGCAGCGTGCCATCGCGAATGCCCAGCGGCGCATCCGCAAATCGCGCACCGTCGAGCGCAAGAAGATCACCAGCGGTCCGGCCCTGCCCGGCAAGCTCGCCGACTGCACGGCGCAGGACCTCGAGCGCACGGAACTGTTTCTGGTCGAGGGCGACTCGGCGGGCGGATCGGCCAAGCAGGCGCGCGACCGCGAGTTCCAAGCCGTGATGCCGCTGCGCGGCAAGATTCTGAACACCTGGGAGGTCGAACCCGCGCAGGTGCTGGGCTCACAGGAAGTACACGACATCTCCGTGGCGATCGGTCTCAGCCCGGCGTCGAGCGATCTCGGCGGGCTGCGCTACGGCAAGGTCTGCATCCTCGCCGACGCGGACTCCGACGGCGCCCATATCGCCACCCTGCTCTGCGCGCTGTTCCAGCGGCACTTCCCGGCGCTGGTCGCCGCGGGTCACGTCTACGTCGCGATGCCACCGCTGTACCGCATCGATGCGGGCAAGCAGGTCTATTACGCGCTGGACGAGGCGGAACGAAAGGGCATCGAGGAGCGGCTGGCGGCGGAGAAATACCGCGGCAAGATTCACGTGCAGCGCTTCAAGGGGCTCGGGGAAATGAACCCGATGCAGTTGCGCGAAACGACCATCGCGCCGGAAACGCGGCGGCTCGTGCAGCTGGCGGTCGAAGATATCGACGAGACGGCACAGATGCTCGACATGCTGCTCGCCAAACGCCGCGCGCCGGACCGGCGCGCCTGGCTGGAAACCCGCGGCGATCTCGCCGACGTGTAGCGCCCGCCCCCTCGCCGTATGGCGGCAAGCCCAAATCAGGATCACGAAACTTCCGATCGAGTCAGGGTCTTCGCGACACCCGACCGTGCCGCCGGTTTCCGTCCCTACAGGCGGTGGAAAGCTTTTCCAGAAGCAAGGTTTCGCTTTTGGCCGCGCAACGGCGAGGCGCTCAGGATGCGGCAGACACGATGAAAGCACCCAGAAAATCGTGCAGCTCCTTTTCGTTATCCCCGGCAATCCTTCGATGGATCGATCGGCGCCTGCCGAGACCTGCGATGCGGCGCATGCCCTTGGCAGCGCGCGTCGAATCTGCCGCACGACGACTCGCGCAATGCGTGGCGCTGGCGTTGGTCGAGCCGGGCATCGGGCAGCGCACGAGGGCAGGCTTGAGAGGGCCCGATCAGCGTGCTAGCTTCCCCGGCAACATCAATCCGACGTGTCATACGGGGCAGGGCATGAAAGCGGCACAGGGCATCAGATCCACCCCGATGACGTGCGATTCATCGGGCGGCACGGCAACCGGCCTCCGTGACCGCGCTCTGCGAAGGGCGCCAACCCAGAACGCTGTAGCGTGCCGTCGCGCACCACGACGCCGCGGCCCGATCGTTGTCCTGCTGGCGGTGTTGTTCGCGCCAAGCCTGGTGCCGGCGGCGACGGTCCCCGGCTGTGCCGGCGCGGCAACCTACACGCCGGCTTATCCGCCCACACGCCTGCCCGAACGCGATCAGGGCGACGTCAGCGTCATCCTCCTGCACGGCAAGAGCGGCAGCAAGTTCGCGCCGCAGTACACGAATCTGATTACCGATCTGGCCGACCACGGTTTCAACGTCGTGATCCCCAACATGACCTGGTGGCGCGAGTGGGACGGCACCCAGTGTCAGGGACTGAACTACCTGAAGGCGCTCGTGGATGCGGAACGGGCACGCGGCATGCGCGTGCTGCTGATCGGGCACAGCATGGGCGGCATGCATTCCCTGCTGTACGCGATGCATACCGGTCACGGCCTGGAAGCGGTGATTCCGGTGGCGCCGGGGCACATGCTGCCCCTGTCGACAACGGTCGTCAACGCCACGCAGCCCTATGTGGAGGAGGCCCGCCGCATGGTCGCGCAGGGTCGCGGCGACGAGCTGGCGACCTTCTACACCTATGACGGCGGTCTGCGAGAGATGCAGCCGACCACCCCGAACATCTACCTGTCGTACCACGACACGAACATCACTCCCGACTTCAACTTCGTGCTGCCGGCGATCAAGCCGCGCTGGCTGTGGATCGTCGGAGACGCCGATCCGAACCGGGACTTCAACCAGCGGCAGATCAGCAAACTACCGGACAATCCCCAAAGTGAGTTCGTGATTACCAGTGGCGATCACTTCACCGCGCTGGACCGGGTGGCGGACCTGCTGCATGAGTGGTTCCAGACCTGGTCACAGATTGGCGCCCCACCCTCGGGTGTCAGCAATCCACCGATGCGACTGAGCGTTGAAGACCCTTTTTCGGGATCGATCAAGGCTGGCGTGCGCAACCTCAGGGGTTATCTTGTCGCGCTGAATCCGCCGACATCGCTGTCTCTGTTCGTCGATGGCGTGCCGTATGGCGAGTTGGAACATCATGGTCCACGCCCGGACGTGGGTAATGCATTCCCCCAGTATCCGAATTCCGACGAGTCCGGCTTCAACATCGTGCTGAACTACGGCGACAACATCGGGCCTGGATCGCATACGATTCAGCTGGTGGCCGAGGACAGCAACGGCGGTGTCGTCGAAGCATTCGTCCCTTTCACGGTCGACAGCTTCAACACCCCGTTTGTCTTCGACGATGGCCTGGTCAGTCTTTCGGGTGCGACGATCACGCATGACTCCGATGACACCATTACGATCCAAAACCTGCTGCACGACGGTCGGCGCTACCGCGTGCGCCTGAAATGGACGCGCCAGACCCAGAACTACGAGGCGATCGAGATCACGCCGCTGCAGTGAATCAACCGTGAAAGGGACGGATCTATCAGGAAGACACGGCCCGCCGCCGTCACGCGGCGTCGGCCCGGATGGTGCCGCCGGGCGAGCCAAGGAAACTCTGAAAAATCAGAGTTTCCCGCGGCACATGGATGTGCCGCCATTTTCGACGGCTGCAAGCCGTTGGAAATGAAAGAAAACGAAAAATCACACTTTTTCGTTTTTGCTGCTCTGACAATCCGGGACGGATTGATCAGAGCTTCCCTACATGAACAACCGCAGGTGTTTTTCTATGCTATCCGGGCGATCGTGGATGGATCGATCGGGGTCCGATCAAAAATTCACCGACGCGCCGAACAGCAGCTGATGGGTCATGATCTGCGTCTGCAGCGTGGCATCGTCACCCAGGTCCACATCGATGTCGCTCCAGTTCGCCTTGTATTCGCCGAACAGCGACCAACGTGGGCTGATCTCGTACTCGATGCCGGCCATGAACTGCGCGGCCATGCCGCCGATCTCGTAGCCGTACTTGTCGATGCCCCCGCCGACCTTGCGCACCTCGACATGCGGCACGGCGACGCCGATGCCCGCGCCCACGTACGGGGTCCAGGTGCTGTTCAGCGGAAAGCGATAGATCGCGTTCAGGGTCATGGTGTTCAGGCCGTTGGTGAACTCGAGCCTGTCGTACACGGTGCTCGGCGCCAGTTCGCCCGCCACGGGCACGCCGTCGAGGGTGCCGCTGACGGAAACCGCGCGATCACGATCGGCGATCGTCTTCGCATGCGTGTAGTCGAGCATCAGCCCCCAGCGCGACTCGCGCATGGGTCGATACAGTGCACGCACGCCCCAGTACGGCGGCATCTGCCAGGGCTCACTGTCCCAGTGAACGCTGTCATGGGTGATGTCCGTCGCCGCACCCTGCTGCAGATCGACATCGGAATTGTGGTTCCAGCTGTAGCCGCCATAAAGTCCGACCTGGAACTCGGCCAGAGTCGGAACGCCGGTACCCAGCGAGGCCGCCGCGACCAGCCCGGCGATGGAGTTGCGCAGATTCATGAGGCTTTGCCTGTGATTCCCGAGTTTGAGGAAAACCGCCCAGCGGTTCGCATCTGACAAATTTTAGTACGAATGCCCACCAGACCCAAGCGACCCGGCGCACAGTTTGCGGGATGTTTGCCACTGCTACACTCGCCGAAATGGCCCACGTCGAGTTCACACCCAACCTGTTGCGCCATCTTCCGGCGCCGGAAGCGGACGTTGCTGCCGACTCCGTGGGCGCCGCGCTCGAAGCGATTTTTGCGCTGGCGCCAAAGCTCAGGGGCTACCTCCTCGATGACCAGGAGCGGCTGCGCCGACACATCAACGTATTCGTGGACGGCACACTGATCTGCGCCCGCGACGCACTGAATCACCGCCTGAACCGCGACAGCCGCGTGTTCGTGATGCAGGCCCTGTCCGGAGGTTGAATGAGCGATCTTCTGTACGTTGCCACGCGCAAGGGGCTGTTCCGCTACGAGCGCGACACCGCCGGCTGGCGCATCGCCGATGTCGCGTTTGTTGGCGAGCCGGTCAGCGCGGTCCTGCCCGATCCGCGCGATGGGACCATTTACTGTGCGCTGAACCTTGGTCATTTCGGCGTGAAGCTGCATCGGCTGGAGGCCGCCGGCGCGCAGTGGCACGAGGTCGCAGTGCCGGTGTATCCCGCCAGGCCGGCGCCTGACGACGGCCCCGATTGGACGCTGGAGCAGATCTGGTGCCTGGAGGCCGGCGGTCCGGACCAACCGGGCCGGCTGTGGGCCGGGACGATCCCCGGAGGTCTGTTCCGTTCGGACGACCGCGGCGAAACCTGGACGCTGGTGCGATCGCTTTGGGACCGGCCCGAACGCAACCGCTGGGTGGGTGGCGGCTACGACCGACCGGGCATCCACTCCATCGCCATCGATCCTCGCAATGCGAACCACCTGACGGTGGCCGTCTCCTGCGGTGGCGTGTGGCAGAGCCACGATGGCGGCGAGTCCTGGAACGTGACCAGCGATGGACTGCGCGCGGCGTATCTACCGCCGGAGATGGCCCACGACCCGATACTTCAGGATCCGCACCGGCTGGTGCAGTGCGCGGCTGAGCCCGAGCGGATGTGGATCCAGCACCACAACGGTGTGTTCACGAGTACCGACGGCGGTCGGCACTGGACCGAGATCGAACACATCGAACCATCGACCTTCGGCTTTGCGGTCGCCGCGCACCCGGACGATCCGCACAGCGCCTGGTTCGTGCCCGCGGTCAAGGACGAATGCCGAGTACCGGCCAACGGAGCCGTGGTCGTCACGCGCACCCGCGATGGCGGCGCAAGCTTCGAGACCCTGCGCAACGGCCTGCCGCAGTCGCATGCCTATGACCTGGTCTATCGCCACGCGCTCGCGATCGACACCAGCGGCAAGCGTCTGGCGATGGGTTCGACGACCGGAAGTCTCTGGATCACCGAGGACCAGGGCGACCACTGGCAAAGCCTGTCGTCAAACCTGCCGCCGGTCCACGCTCTGCGTTTTGCATGAGCGCGCGGCGCGCGCCGTGGCGGGTGTTCGTCTATGGGACGTTAAGGAGCGGCGACTACAACCACGCGCTGCTCGGCACGGCGCGACGGCTAGGCACCTGCCGCACGGCGGCGCGCTACACCCTGCATGACTTCGGGGCGTGGCCGGGGCTGCGCGTCGGTGGCCGCGACCGCATCACCGGCGAGGTGTATGCGGTCGACCGCGCCACGCTCGCGCGCCTCGACCGGCTTGAGCAGGTCCCACGCCGCTATCGGCGCGCCCTGCTGAGCACACCCTGGGGGCAGGCGTTCGTGTATCTCACGCGCGACCGGCGCGGCCCGCGCATCGCGAACGGCGACTGGATGCAGCACCGAAATACGAATGCGCCGAATCGCTGAACGCTGCCGGCCGGACGCTCAGCCCTTGACGCACACCACCTGCTTGAGCGTGTGCACGACCTCGACCAGATCACTCTGGTTCGCCATGACGGTGTCGATGTCCTTGTAGGCGGCGGGGATTTCGTCGACCACGCCGTGATCCTTGCGGCATTCGACCCCGCGCGTCTGGTCTTCGACATCGCCTGCGTCGAAGCGCCGTTTTGCCTCGTTACGGCTCATGCGCCGGCCCGCCCCGTGTGCGCAGGAGCAGAGGCTTTCGACATTGCCCAGTCCGCGCACGATGTACGACTTCGCGCCCATCGAGCCCGGGATGATGCCGAGTTCGCCTGCGCCGGCGCGGATCGCACCCTTGCGCGTCACGTACAGATCGGCGCCGAAGTGCCGTTCGCGCGCGACATAGTTGTGGTGGCAGTTGATGGCCTCTTTCGTGGCGGTGAACGACGGCAGCACGCGCGTAAGCGATTCGACAATCAGCCGCAACATCTGCCGGCGATTTTCCATCGCGTAGTCCTGCGCCCAGTTCACGGCCTCCACGTAATCATCGAAGTGTTCGGCGCCTTCAGTGAAATACGCCAGATCGCGGTCCGGAAGATTGCCAAGCTGCGCGCGCATGTCGCCCTGCGCAAGCGAGATGAAATAGCGGCCGATCTGGTTGCCGATGCCGCGCGAACCGGAGTGCAGCATGATCCACACCGCGTCCGATTCATCGAGACAAAGCTCGATGAAATGATTCCCTCCACCGAGTGTGCCGAGCTGTCGCACCCACGGTCGGAAACCCTTCTTCGCATGCATGCGTGCAATCGCCGGGTGACGATCCATGATGCGTTCCAGCCGCACATCCAGTGCCTTGATCGTCGAGCGCGGCACCGGGTCTTTCGCATGCTGGTCGAAACCGGCCGGCACGGCCGCCTCGATCGCGGAGCGCACGCGGTGCAGGCTGTCCGGCAGTTCATTCGCCGTCAGACTCAGGCGCACGGCGTTCATGCCACAGCCGATGTCGACGCCGACCGCGGCCGGGATGATCGCGCCGCGGGTCGGGATCACGGAACCGACCGTGGCGCCGATGCCCAGATGCACGTCGGGCATCGCGGCGATGTGGCCATGCACGATGGGCAGGCGTGCGAGGTTCTCGAGCTGGGTGCGCGCAGCGGGCTCGATCTCGTCGGTGTACACCTTCACGGGCACACGACCGGAATGGATTTCAACGCGAACGGGCATGCGGGCAACTCGGCGCGGTGGTGACCACGCCAGTATGCGCCCACCGTCCGCAGCCCGCCCGCAAGGGAAACTCAGGCCAGCGCGGTGATCCAGTTCGTCGCGCGGCGCAGGGTGTTGGCCATGTCGCAGGCGAGGTTTTCGAGCAGCCGGATCTTCAGCTCCGGGGTGTTTTCGGCGAGCCGGTTCAGGTCGGCCGCGTCCAGGATGCGACATACGACATCGGTGTCGGCGTGCACGGATGCACTGCGTCTGTCCTGGCCGAGCAGCGCCATTTCGCCGAAGTTCATACCCGGCCCCAGCGAGGCGACCCGCTGGTGCGCACCGTCGGCCAGCGGCACGAGCACGCTGACGTGGCCGGATTCGACGAAAAACACCCGCCCGTCACCCGCCTGTCCCGTGACCAGAATCCAGTCCCCGGCCTGGTAGCGCTCGGTGCGCGTCGCGGCGTCGAGCTGCGCGGTCAGCGACTCCGGCAGGCCGTCGAGCAGCGGCGAGTGCGCGATCGACACCACCGTCTCGGGCGGCTGCGGCACCTCGCAATAGAGCCGGTTTTCGCACCACTCCACGGCGATGTCGTTGTCCTCGAAATTCAGAAAGCCGCGATCGCCCTTGGCCGTCGTCCTGCTCAGCGAATCGAGGATCGCCGCGCGACCATGTACCCGCGACAGCACCACCGCAATGCCTTCGGCGACAAAAAGCTGGCGGGCCTGGTTCAGCAGTCGTCCCGCGGCTTCTGAAAGCCCCGCAACCTGGTGCATGTCGAGGATGTAGCTGTGGCGATCGGGCGCGAGTTCGCGCATCTTGCGAATGACGTATTCCACGCCGTCGACCGCGAGATGGCCGTGCAGCGCGATATAGGTGATGCGGTGCGCGTGCTCGGTCAGATAGTCGCGCATATGCGCGCCGGGCTGGCGGCGCGAGGGTGCGTCCGCGCCCGTGTAGATTCGGCTGATGGCGGTGGTTGCCGAACCGGTGCGCGTGAATACGTGCATGCCGAAATCCTTCGACAGCCGCTTGCAGACCTCGATGCCGCGCACGCTGTTGCCACGCGCGTCCAGCGGCGGTGAAAAGATGCCGATTCCGAACCGGCCCGGCAGCACCGCGATGATGCCGCCGCCCACGCCGCTCTTGGCCGGCATGCCGACGTCGTAGAGCCAGCCGCCCGCGTAGTCGTACATGCCGCAGGTGGACATGACGCTCAGCACCCGCTCGACCTGCTCCACGGGCAACGCCCGCTCGCCGGTCAGCGGATGCCGCCCGCCGTTGGCGAGCGTCGCGGCCATGTAGGCGAGGTCGCGGCAGGTCACGAGCACCGAGCACTGGCGGAAGTAGTTCTCCAGTACGGCCATGGGGTCGCCGTCGATGATGCCGAAGTTCTTCAGCATCCAGGCGATGGCGCGGTTGCGGAACCCCGTGGCGCTCTCCGAGCGGTAGACCGACTCGTCGACCGTGACCGGCCGGCCGATGAAGGCGCCCAGGGCGGATTCGATGCGCTGCCACTGGACCCCGGCCGTGTCGCCCGCGACCAGGCCGGAGGTCGCGATTGCACCAGCATTGATCATCGGGTTCATCGGTGCACCAGTCTGGGGATCGAGACTGATGGAGTTGAACGCATCGCCGCTGGGCTCCACCCCGACCCGCGCGGCGACGAACTCGCGGCCGCGGTCGGCCAGCGCCGTACCGTAGGCAAACGGCTTGGAGATGGACTGGATCGTAAATGATTGATCCGTATCGCCCGCGCAGTAGGCGACGCCGTCCATCGTGACCATGCAGATGCCGAACCAGCCGGGGTCGGCGCGGGTCAGTTCGGGGATGTAGCTCGCGAGTTCACCGTCGGTCCGCGCGGAAAGCTCCTCGCGCAGGGCCTCAAGGTAGGTCTGAATCGGGGATTGCATGGCCGGTCGTTGTGGTTGTGGGCCGCGGGGGGTTCCACAACCTAGGCAAGTCCCGTACCAAGACGCTCCCAGCTCCCAGCTCCCAGCTCCCAGCTCCCAGCTCCCAGCTCCCAGCCGCCAGCTCCCAGCCGCCAGCCGCCAGCCGCCAGCCGCCAGCCGCCAGCCGCCAGCCGCCAGCCGCCAGCCGCCAGCCGCCAGCCGCCAGCCGCCAGCCGCCAGCCGCCAGCCGCCAGCCGCCAGCCG